>JAUIFC010000132.1 GCA_030429455.1 Bacteroidia bacterium
CACCCCATTCAATAGGTACTTGTAAGAATTGAGAAAATACAATTCCTACACCTCTCATCTGACCAGCTACATAAGTAAAGGACACAATCAAGGCACAAATAACGGCAACTGTTCTTGCTGTATTGGAGTAGTATCTATCTCCAATAAAGTCTGGAACTGTAAACTTTCCAAATTTTCTAAGGTAAGGCGCTAGAAGTAATGCAAGCAGCACATAACCACCAGTCCAACCCATTAAGAATACCGATCCATCATAGCCCATAAAGGAGATCAATCCAGCCATCGAAATAAAAGATGCAGCACTCATCCAATCTGCCGCAGTTGCCATACCGTTAGCTAATGGAGAAACGCCTCCACCTGCTACGTAAAATTCTTTAGTTGAGCCCGCTCGAGCCCATAATGCGATTCCAAAATATAAGGCAAATGTTAAGCCTACTAATATCCAAGTCCAAATTTGTACACTCATAATATTTTATTGTTTTTATAGTTAAAGTTTGGTCTACTCGTCGAAACCGTATTTTTTATCAAGTTTATTCATAATGCGAACGTACACGAATATTAAAATGACGAATACGTAAATAGAGCCCTGTTGAGCAAACCAGAAGCCTAATTTGAAACCTCCAAGTCTTAGTTCGTTTAATGCATCTTTAAAAAGGATGCCACAGCCATAGGATACGATAAACCATATGACCAATAGTATAGAAAGATACTTTACATTCTCTTTCCAATACGCTTTTGCTTTGTTGTTGTCTGACATATTGTTAATTGTTGTTTATAAGAATATATGTGTTTGAATTGTAAATACATTTCTGTTTTCAGCACCCATCATACCACCTTTGCCTGTCAAAAATTCTGCTGTTATTTTAGCAAAATGACCATTGATAAAGTAGTTTAATCCTATACCAAATTCATTGGCATTGTTAGGTGTGTGATCTAAGGATTGAGTGTTGTATTTTACATAAGGCATAAGCTTTAAGTCTTGGAATAACAATCCTACTTGGCCATGTAATATATTTCCTGAAGCTGGAACCAACCCACCAGTGCTAAACCCGTCGGTGTCTCCATAGCTGTAATTGTAATAAGCTCCTAAAGCACTAATGGCTAATTTTTCGCTAAGTGGCGCATCGTAAAAAGCATCTACTGCAAAATGAGTTACAGATTCTCTATTGTCCAAAGTGTTTACTGCTAAGGCATCTGGATGGTGGTGAAAACCTGCACCGAGGCTAAGAACTTTCTTTTTGCCCAAGTATGTTCCAACAAAATAAGGGAGTTTGTCAGATTCCTGATCGAATATGTCATACTTGAAATATCCTGCGTAATTCCATGTGCCTGTTCCAACACTATTATCTACTTGGAATGTTGGCGTAGATCCTAATTCGCCTATGTTGTTTCTTGCATTGTTGGCAGAAACTCTGTACTGAAATTTTCCTAATGTACCTTTTGCATATATTCCTAAATGACGTGCAAATTGATCACTAGTCGTAATGTTAGACCATGGGAATAATCTAGCATCTGATACAGCAGCACCTCCTTGACCACCAGGATTGTCCATAGTCATCATGTTAAGTGTACTTTGATTGCTCAATCTCGAAATGCCATTCCAATAGTGTAAACCAGAACCTACATGAAACTTTTTCTGTACTACAGCAAACTCCGCCCATGCATCATGAAGAAATATTAAACTTCTCTGGTTATTTGACTGAGAATTTGGATTTGCAGTTAGCTGACTTGCACCTAAGCTATTCAAACCAAAATGGGTTAATAATAAGAACCTTGGCGAAATTTGAGCATAAGCTAAAAATCTTGATCTTCTAATTTGAAATTTTGGTCCTTTTTGTTCAGAAGCACCTTGAAGCCACATTTGGTGCCAAGTAATAAATCGGATGTACTTTTTGCCATCTTCATCCAATTTTACAGTTAAAGGCTTGTAAGAATGGTCGGGTTCCATGTCTTCTTGTTGGGCCCAGTTCGCGGATGGTATCAAAACCATCATCAAAAGAATTAAACTAATTTTTTTCATAAGATATTTGAATTTTTTTTAAACGAAAACGTTTGAATTAATGCAATCAAATATCTTTTGAAACGATTGCCAATAAAAATTTAATATATATATGTGTAAATAAATATAGTTAATCCCTGAATCTCTCCCATTTAATCAACATAAATTTATCTCCAAGCTCTGTAATAATGACACCTGCACCCGAAATGTTATTTCTGTCGGAAAAGTATTTGGCGAGTTCGTTTGCGTTAAGAATTTTGTAAGTTGGATGGTAATCCGACTGTAAAGATCTGTTAATGTTATGTTTTCGAACCCATTTCATGACCGTAACATGAGAAACGCCTAAAATGCGTTCAATTTCTCTGTAGGACAAGCCTTCTAAATAGAGTTGAAGGGCCTTTGTGACATAGTATTTATCAATGCTTTTCCCTAATTTGTTTACGGTAAAGAAGTAGTTACAATCTTTACATTTGTAGCGTTGGCGATTTTTAATGATACCGCTTTTTATAATTTTAGTTGATTGGCATTGAGGGCAGGAATTCATAGATATATCAAATTAGTATATATATATTAAATTAGCAATATAAGTAATATTTTTGACTTTAGCTGTTTGTTTTGTGAGATAAAACATCAAACCTAGTTGCTGTATTTTTGAGTAATATCTGTAACGACCTTTAGGGTTTTTAACTCTTTTAATTGTCTATTAGAGACAAGGGGTTCTGATATTCGGTCTTGGCAATTCTTAATATTACATCTCTCGCAAGTCACTCCAACTTCTCTTATAGGGATGTTGTTTTCTTTCAATGCTCGAATACTTTTTTCTACAGATTTAGTGATTTCTATACCAATGGATACACTTCTAAAATGATAATCCTTGAAAGGATCTTGAGAGGCAGAAGAAAGAATTAAATATTTACTCTTGTCTTCAGAGAAATTGGATACTTGTATTTCAAATTCGTGACTTGAATTGTTTTTTGCTATATTCTTTAATACTCTTAACGACGCCCATCTTTGGCAATAGGTTTCATTGTTTTCTCTTGCTCGTGGTGTTTGGTTTTTTTCAAGATGTAGCTCTTTATTTAATTTGAAAACCTTGGTATTTTTATTATAGGAAAACCTTAAAAAGAAAATATTACTTATTTTAAAATCCTTAGGTAGTATATTCGTTATTCGCTGAAAAATACTTTCATCCGATGCATTGTAGGATGCAAAAAGCGATTCAATGTCCGATTTAGTGATGCTTTTTTTGGTGAAAAGTGTTTGGATGCTGGATGCAAAATTTTCTCGCGGTATGGTAAGTGCACCGGCAAAATAAGACGCATAAAAGTTGTTGAGGACTTCATCAAAACTGTCAAATTTTATCCAAGTAAACGTGTAGGGCCTTACATGAATATTTAAATAATTGTAGGCCAATTCTTTCGCATAAATAAAAGCGCGTTGAGCATCATCTATATTTTTTGTAATCAAGAGCGTTTTTGATCTTGGAATATAGACCGATCTCAAATTGTCCAGTTCTTTGTGATTTTCCAGCTCTTCGTTATTAATATGGTAACCATATTCTTCAACCAAAATATCTTCTAGCTCTTTCGTTTCTATTTTTTTAGCTAAATCAATTTGATAGGTCTTTGCAAATTCAACAACTTTGTCTTCAATATCTTTAAAAAAATTATTGTTGGCTTCTTGATAACTTCTTACCGAGGCTAAATAAAAATTCTCTTTGCTAAAACTGTAATTCTTGGCAATTTCTATTATCGTACTTATAAACGCGGTCACTTTTACAGGTGCATTAGAAATAATGTCTATAAGCGTTTGTTCCTGAATGCCGAATAACTCTAAAGGAATCTCTTTTAAAAGTTTAGATTTAAGTATTTCGCCTATTGGGGCAAGGTTTTTATCCAGTTTTAAGGATACCATTTCGTCATATGGTATATCTAAATGCTGAGATAAAAGAATTATTTTATCAGGTTTAGGATATTTTTTTCCTTTTTCAATTTCATTTAAATACGACTTTGAAAGTCCAGTTAATTTGGAAAGACCAAACAACGAAAGTCCTTGATCTGTACGTATTTGCTTAAGTTTTAACCCAAAAATAAGTTTGATATAGTCTTCTTCCATAATATGACAAATATACCACTAAATAAAAACTTTAACAAAAAAGCGTAAAAAAATAAATAGCGAACGTTCGCTAAATGAAAAAAAGTTTTATATTTGTCCCATAAAACAATTAACCATGGATACCATATTAACAACAGAACAATTTCAGTTTACAGCAGATGTGAAAGACAAATATGCTGAGATTTTGACTGAAGATGCAAAAGCCTTTATCATTCAACTGCATAAGTGCTTTAATGGAAGACGTCTAAAACTTTTAGAGGATAGAAAAGAAACACAGAAATTTTTTGATGAAGGAAATTTTCCAAGTTTTTTGCCAGAAACCAAACACATCCGTGAAGGCGAATGGCAAGTAGAGGAATCGCCTTTTGATTTACAAGATCGAAGAGTGGAAATTACTGGCCCAGTGGATCGCAAAATGGTCATAAATGCTCTTAATTCTGGAGCCAAAACATTTATGGCAGATTTTGAAGATAGTAATTCCCCTAATTGGGATAACAACTTAAGTGGTCAGCAAAACCTCTTAGATGCCAACAACAAAACAATCGAACTTATAGACGAAAGCAGGGGTAAACATTATAAATTGAAGGACGAAACAGCTGTCTTATTGGTCAGACCTAGAGGATTGCATCTTAATGAAAGACATGTCCTTATCAATGGAGAAGAAACTTCTGGGAGCTTATTTGATTTTGGCTTGTATGTCTTTCATAATACCAAAGTGCTAATGGCAAATGATTCGGCCCCTTATTTTTATTTGCCAAAATTAGAACACTATTTGGAGGCAAGATGGTGGAACGACGTTTTTACTTTTGCTGAAAAATATTTGGAAATCCCTCATGGCACTTATAAAGCGACTTTACTTATAGAAACCATTACAGCAAGTTTTCAATTAAATGAATTTATTTATGAGTTAAAAGATCATATTGTTGGTTTAAACTGTGGCCGATGGGATTATATATTTTCTTACATCAAGAAATTTAGAAATCACAAAGATTTTATTGTCCCAAATCGAGACCAAGTAACGATGACAACACCTTTCATGGATGCCTATTCGAAGCTTGTTATTCAGGTTTGTCATAGACGAAATATTCATGCCATGGGCGGAATGGCAGCGCAAATTCCTATTAAAAACAATCCAGAAGCTAATGAAATCGCTTTGGATAAGGTTCGTCAAGATAAAGAAAGAGAGGTTAAAAATGGTCATGATGGAACATGGGTTGCTCATCCTGCTTTGGTTCAAGTCGCCATGGAGCAATTTGATAAACATATGCCGCCTGCCAATCAGAAATTTGTAAAACGAGAAGATGTAAACATCACAGCGGAGGATTTGGTTGAAATTCCTGTTGGAACTGTTACCGAAGCTGGCATTCGAAAAAATATAAATGTTGGTATTTTATACATCGAAGCATGGTTAAGAGGCAACGGCGCTGTAGCCTTGTACAATTTGATGGAAGATGCGGCAACAGCCGAAATTTCTAGAATTCAGGTTTGGCAATGGCTGAAAGCTGAAGTCGAATTGGATGATAAAAGAGTTTTCAACTACAAACTATTTAAAGACTTATTTGATAGCGAAGTTGAACACCTTGTCAATCAGAATAGTATTGATATCGACAATAATCAAACCTTCAAATTGGCTGTAAGACTTTTTGAAGAGTTTGCAACTCAAGCAAAATTCGAAGAATTTTTAACAACAACAGCATACAATTACATATAGAAATAAAAAACCCGCTTATACGGCAATATAAACGGGTACGATTCAAAAAAAAATTAAATCATTTACACCACAAACATCATGAAAAATTTATTAGAAAACAAATTTGAAAGCGCTTTAGAAAAAGTACAAACTCTAAAAGCAAAGTACGGACAAACCTGGGATGCTATAAATCCTAATTATGCGGCCAGAATGGTGCTGCAAAATCAGTTTCAAACTGGTCTTGATATTGCTAAATATACAGCCGCCGTCATGAGAAAAGATATGGATGAGTATGACAAAGACCAATCCAAATATACGCAATCTTTAGGTGCATGGCATGGTTTCGTGGCTCAGCAAAACATGATTGCTGTGAAAAAACACCACAAAACAACTAGTAAGCGATACATATATTTGTCTGGTTGGATGGTTGCTGCATTACGTTCAGAATTTGGACCATTGCCAGATCAATCTATGCACGAAAAAACAGCAGTTCCTCAGTTAATTGGTGAAATCTATGACTTCCTAAGACAAGCCGATGCGATCGAATTAAATGATTTATTCCGAAGAGCAGAAAATGGCGAAGACGTTCAGAAAGAAATAGATAACTTTCAAACTCATGTCGTGCCAATCATAGCAGATATCGATGCTGGTTTTGGCAACGAGGAGGCAACATATTTATTGGCCAAAAAAATGATCATGGCTGGTGCTTGTGCTATTCAAATTGAAAACCAAGTGTCGGATGCCAAGCAATGTGGTCATCAAGATGGTAAAGTAACGGTGCCTCATGAAGATTTTATTGCAAAACTTAATGCAGTACGATATGCCTTTTTAGAGTTAGGCGTGGATGATGGTGTTATCGTGGCAAGAACAGATTCGGAAGGCGCTGGATTGACTCAAAAACTGCCTGTAAGTCAGGAGCCTGGTGATTTGGCTTCACAATATTTAGAGTTTATTCAAACAGAAGAAGTCGATTTGGATAACGTAAATGAGAATGAAGTTTTATTAAAGCGAGGAAACAAAATTGTAAAACCTGTAAGATTGCCTAACGGTTTATATAGATTTAAAGATGGCACAAACATCGATCGTGTGGTCTTAGATTGTATTACAAGTCTGCAAAATGGAGCTGATTTGTTATGGATAGAAACGCCAACGCCAGATGTAAAACAGATTGCAGCCATGATGAACCGTGTAAAAGCGGTTGTGCCAAATGCAAAATTGGTATATAACAATTCTCCATCTTTCAACTGGACATTAAACTTTAGAAAACAAGCATTTGAAGAAATGCAAAACGAAGGCGAAGATGTATCTGTTTACAACTTTGACAAGTTGATGGACAAAAAGTACGATAATACACCATTAAGCTTTAGAGCAGATGAGAAAATAAGAACGTTCCAAATGGATGGCTCTAGAGAAGCTGGTATTTTCCACCACTTGATTACGCTTCCAACTTACCATACTACGGCCTTGCATATGAATGATTTGACGGAAGGCTACTATGGCAGCGAAGGCATGTTGGCCTACGTCAAAAATGTACAACGTGCTGAGATTAGAAAAGGCGTGTCTTGTGTAAAACACCAAAGAATGGCAGGTTCAGATTTAGGAGACGACCACAAAACATTTTTCGCAGGAGATAATGCTCTTAAAGCTGGAGGCTCTAAAAATACATCCAATCAATTTGATGCTGTATCTGAAGAAGCCCTTGAGCCAGCGGAATAAAAAATATATCTAGGTTAATATTTGTTTTGTTCATAAGAAACCACCAAGTCGAAAGGCTTGGTGGTTTTTTATATTTATGCTATGTACTGATTACTTGATACTAAACTTCTAGGTTTTCCACTTAATATTACACCCAATACTTGGTTTCTGGATTTTAGGATAGTCTCGATTACTTAGGATATCGTCCAAGGCTTCTCGAATACTTCGTCCTGTAACAGGAATACCGTTTTTCGGTCTGGAGTCGTCCAATTGGCCGCGATAGAATAATTCATCATTGTCGTCAAAGACATAAAAATCGGGAGTACAAGCTGCTTTATAAGCCTTGGCGACGTCTTGTGATTCGTCGTATAAATATGGAAAAGGATAATTTTCTTCTTCAGCAACTTCCGTCATTTTATCCGGATGGTCCTGTGGATAATTTTCCACATCATTGCTGGAAATAGCGACAAAACCAAAACCAGTTACCGTATAATCGTTGGCAAGTCGGACCAGCTCTTCATTCACATGTTTTACAAATGGACAATGGTTGCAAATAAACATGACAACAGTACCATGTTTTCCTTTTGCATCCTCAAAAGATTTAAAGTTTCCAGTTTTTACATTTAAAAGGTTGAAATCAGGAGCTTTTGTTCCCAATTCTAACATGTTAGAAGGTGTTCGTGCCATGTGATATTGTATATGTTGTAAAGATATTATTAGATTTTCAGAATTAAAAATTTTTTAGATCGAATTGAAGTCGAATTTTACTATTTCACTTTGTTAAATTCATCTAAAAATGCTTAACTTGCAGGAACAAATTTCAACAAAAATAAATTATGAAAATACTTGTCACAGGAGGTTTAGGCTACATCGGATCTCATACCGTAATTGCACTTCAAGAAAAAGGGCACGAAGTTGTTATTATCGACAATCTCTTAAATTCATCTATTGATGTTCTTGATAATATCACGAAAATATCAGGCATAAAACCTACTTACGAAAATGTGGATATTCGGGAAAAGGATGAGCTTGCGAAGTTTATGGATAATCATTTGGATATTTCGGGTGTTATTCATTTTGCAGCCTTTAAAGCCGTTGGAGAAAGTGTTGCCAAACCTTTAGACTATTACGAAAATAACGTTGCAGCTTTGGTGTATTTGCTTAGAGAAATGAACAAGTTAAATAGCCCAAAATTTATTTTTAGTTCGTCCTGTACGGTTTATGGTCAAGCCGAAAAACTCCCCATTACAGAAGATGCGCCAGTGCAAAAAGCAAATTCCCCTTACGGAAATACAAAACAGATTGACGAGGAAGTGATACAAGATCACATTATAAGTGGTGCAGATATTCAAGCCATTTCATTAAGATATTTTAATCCTATTGGTGCTCATCCAACGGCATTGATTGGAGAATTACCTTTAGGAGTTCCTCAGAATTTAGTGCCTTTTGTCACACAGACCGCTGCTGGCAAAAGAGAAAAATTATCTGTATTTGGAGGCGATTATCCAACCGAAGATGGGACTTGTATAAGAGATTATATTCACGTTATGGATTTGGCAGAAGTTCACGTTGTGGCGTTAGAAAAATTGCTTGAAGAAGATTATACAACAAAGTTTGATGTTTATAATGTTGGTACGGGTAAAGGCAATTCGGTTTTAGATGTGGTAAAAACATTTGAAGAAGTTAATGATTTGAAATTACCATATGCCATTGTTGATAGAAGACCTGGCGACGTGATTTCGGCCTATGCAGACACAACAAAAGTTGAAGAAGGTTTAAATTGGAAAGCGCAACGAA
Source organism: Bacteroidia bacterium (assembly GCA_030429455.1). Taxonomy (GTDB): domain Bacteria; phylum Bacteroidota; class Bacteroidia; order Flavobacteriales; family Flavobacteriaceae; genus Psychroflexus. Next base: position 9,294 of record JAUIFC010000132.1, read on the forward strand.
CCATGGCAGATGCATTAAAAGACGCGTGGGCTTGGGAACAAAAACAGAGTTAATTTTAGACCTAAGTATATGTCTGGAAAAGTAATTGATGGCAAAGCGAAACCGCGAGGAAAGTTTCCTCACGTAAAACGAGTTGGAGATTTTATTTACGTTTCGGGAACTAGTTCAAGACGTCCAAATAACACCTTTGAAGGGGTCGAAGTGGATGAAATGGGAACAACCAATTTGGATATTCGAAAACAAACAAAGGCGGTTTTAGAAAATATTGATGATATTCTAAAAGCCGAAGGCGCAAGCCTTTCGGATGTTGTAGACATTACTTCATTTTTAGTGAATATGAATGACTTTAAAGGTTATAACGAAGTCTATGCCGAGTTTTTTGATTATACCACTGGACCCACAAGAACTACTGTTGCTGTTCATCAATTGCCACATCCACACCTTTTAATTGAAATTAAAGCTGTTGCGTATAAAAAGAGTTAAATTTCTTACTCGTTTGTGCATTGGATTGGTTTCTGATGCTTAATGAGGTCTAATATTTCAAATCGGTTAAAACTCACTTAAAGCGATGACTATCTCGTATATAAGTTTTATTTTAGCTATTCAAAAATTTTTTATTTTATGTCAAAAAAAATTGCCAAAGTCCAAGATCTTATAGATTTAAAATTCTTAGAAGAGCGTAAAATATTTTTAAACGGACAAGTTGATGGTAGAAGTGCTAAGCATTTAATTGATAGGTTGTTGTATTTAGACTTACAAAACAATGACCCTATACAACTCTATATAAATAGTCCAGGTGGATATGTCACAGATGGCTTTGCTATTTACGATACAATTAAAGGGATAAAAAGTCCTGTACATACCATTTGTTCCGGTTTGGCGGCCTCAATGGGTTCGATTCTTTTATCCGTTGGCGAAAAGGGAAATAGATATATACAGCCTCATGCCAAAGTGATGATTCATCAGCCTTTAGGAGGTGCTCAAGGTCAAGCTTCTAATATCGAAATTCAAGCAAAAGAAATACTTAAAACCAAAGAGCTTAGTGCTCATATTTTGGCTGATAATTGTGGCCAATCTTTTGAGAAAGTTATGAAAGATTTTAGCCGTGATTATTGGATGGATGCTGAGGAGTCGTTGGAATATGGGATTGTAGATCATATTTTGTCTTAACATTTGGAGCTTTATTTCGCTGAATCCAAGGTTGAGGATATCATTCCTCTAAGGCATAAAGTCCTTAGGATTGGTAGGCCGATTGAAACCTGTCATTTTTCTGGAGATAATGACCAATCAACCTATCATTTTTCGGCAAAATATAAAGATGAAGTTGTCGGGTGTTTAAGTTTCATGTTGGCAACTCATTCAAATTTTGAAGAAGAGAAAGCCTACCAATTAAGAGGAATGGCAGTTTCGCCAGAATATAGGGGGCGGCGAATTGGAGAGCAGTTACTTTCTTATGCTGAAAATGCTTTGGTCAAAAAAGGCTTCCGTTTTATATGGTGTAATGCGAGAGAAACAGCGATTCGATTTTATGAAAAACAGGCTTATACATCTTATGGCCGTGTATATCACATTCCTAAAATAGGAAATCACATGACCATGTATAAATATCTTAAAGATGCAGAGAAAAGAGTTTATTAAAATTAACGCATTAGGTCTTTTGGGATTGTCAACCATGTCTTTTAGTAGCTTTAACGATGAAATTCCCGAAGCGCTTTTAGTAGGAAAAACTACCAATCATTTGGATGCATCTGGTGTCATGCACAAGTCGGCATCGGCTGCATTTTCAAGCATGAAAGCTGCTGCAAATGGCGATGGCATAAATTTAGAAATAGTTTCTGGATTTAGAAGTTTTGATCGGCAAATGGCAATTTGGAATCGAAAGTATCTCAAATACCAGAAACAAGGCTTAAGTCATGAT
>JAUIFC010000133.1 GCA_030429455.1 Bacteroidia bacterium
GCAACTTTCTTATTTGATGATATAGAAATAATATCTAATGTATTAAGTAATGAAAGTGATCAATCTTTTGATATAATTCAGGTGAACGCTTTTCCAAATCCAACTAAAGATTTTGTAAACATAATTTCTGAAAGCAAGAAGATCAAAAATATCACACTTTATAATATACTTGGACAGGTAATTTTAAAACTTCAACCTAATAGTTTAAGTACAACAATTGATCTATCAAGTTTCTCTAACGGTATTTACATTGCAAAAATCTCAACTAGTTCAGGAATAGGCAGCGTCAAAATATTAAAGGAATAAAACAGTACACAACAATGGTAGCTGATACACAACCCTTAATTTTCAAAAGTAAAGACTTATTTTAAGCTCTTGCTGGTGCTTTTTTAATGTTGAAATAAGTTATTGTGCTTTTATCATTTTGCATATTTTGTAGGCTAAAAAGTGATGAAGTAAAGTTCTGTAGGTTGATTTTATTGATTTGAATAAAAGCCTTTGCTTTTGCCTTATTTTTCAAGGGCTAATGATGTTTTATAAGTAGCCCACCAAACACAGTTAAAAAAACAATACAGGGTCTATACTTTCCTGTCCACAACGGCCTTAAAAGTCTTTAGTGAGTGGTCTTACAAATTGTAAATTTAGTTTGTATTTTAATCGCTGGTAGAAGTTCTGTGGTGGTACATGTTCACTTAATCGAAAAGTAATGAACAGTTTTTCTTGGTATTCTTTTTTGCCTTGATTGGTTAAATATACATATATTGTATTGTAAAACAATGCTTTATGCGTGTAAATTAGATAAATCAATAAATTAATTATTGTTGTATATTTGGGTTTGTGCAACAGGCACAATAGCCATAAGCAATAGCGCGGGTTAGGGATTGAATGAGAATAGTTTGGTGTTATTTGCTATCTTAGCTGTATAGTATAAAAGCAGAGGCTATTTTGGCGCTACTGCCCATAGCAGAGCCGTTGTTGGTCATTAATAAAATCAAAAAATGAGGCAATCAAAAAATATACCTAGGTGTATATATCCCAACGCAAAAGATACGAATCTTCATGGTTTACAGACTTTGCCTAAAACAATTCTTTCTGTTGATTGGGAGTCGATTCTGGCTTACCGAAGCAAACACTATTCAGCTATATCTTTAGGTGAGCTTTCGAAGGAAAAGATTCTCGAAACTGCCAAAATTGTGGCTGATGCGTTTGCCATAAATGAACCTGTACAACGACACTTGAACCTGCCGAAGGAAATGCCAAAAAAATTACTGGACTATATTCATACTGACATTTTTGGAACGGACCATTTTGGTGATTGGACAAAGCCTAACATAATTTTCTGGATTATACGATTATTCGTTTTAACCAATCCGTCAGACCCAATTGGAAAGATTGGAATTCACCCCGATTTGGAAAAATTTTCGCTCGCCATTTTAGATTATGATTCATCTGTTATTGGTGGTGCCTTTAATTCTGTTGTACGTGTAGAAGAAAATCCGAATCGAGAACCAGACCCTTTTATGGGTGCCTGTTTTATGTTTAACAAGCCTGTTTTTGAACTTATTTTTCCTCAAGAACACGAGGCACTTGAAACACTAAAAAATACTTATCCGCATTTTAAACATGCACTTGAAAATCATAAAGTTGGTTCTCACTTTCTCATAGCGGGTTCTCCAAAACTACCTTCTGAGGACACCTTTGAATTAGTTGCTGCCTCTGCGCAAACATTTAAAAAACATCGCTTTGATTATATGATAGTTGGGGCAGTGAATGAATGGACGGGGGCAGCTTGCGAAGTTTTAAATGGTACTCGAGTTCATTTTGTGCCATTTAGAGCAGAAAAAAGAGTACCAACGACAAAAGATGCATTACCGACAGAAAGGTATTCAGTGGACGGATTTCTTTCAGACAAGGATAGTGGGTCTATGTTTTATGTGGTTAAACTGACAGTATGATATCGAGAGTGTGTTAAGATTTAACCTTACCAGCCTTTTTAAAAGAAATTGAAACCTGAATAAAAAACGAACCACCAACAAAGAACTGAGCTAAAAAGCAAATAAATTGATGTTTATAAATTTGAAAGACATAATGCAGATTTAAGCCTAAAGTGTTCATCTTTATGTTTTTAAACATTACGATAAGTAAGATTAGATTAACCAATGAATAAATAGTTTAAAGCGTTGTGTTGTAAATGTTGCTTTATGCTGTCCAAATAGGTATAATTGACAAGGTCAATTTAAGCGGCTGCAGTAGTTTTCAATAGAAATCACAAAAAATGCGTTTTAAGATATACAGCTGATAATTCACTTAATAAAAAACTCATCGCATGGCAAAGACTATTTCCGTATTTGTGGTATCTATTATCTTTTTCACCTCTATAAATTCTTGTCGAGATCATAAGACTTTTGAAATTGAAGAAAGAAATATTGCAACAAAGGATACTTTTAAACAGATAGATGTGAAGGATTCCTTGCGTTCAATCACAGTCAGTGAAAAAGAAATATTAAGAAAAAATACAGATGCTTGGCTCACAGAAATGGTTGATTCGACCTTAGATATCACTAGTCAGAAAACATTTGATAGTCTTGTCTTATTTTACCATAAGCTTGATATTGAAGATAATGAGGACATTTTGTTTGACTTGACTACTAAATGGATTTTAAAGTCCTCTTCAGAGATTTCAGCGAAAGGATGTAATGATCCAATTGAAGGAAAGAAAAGCTATGCACGAGTAAAGGAGCATAAATATGTTATGACAGGTCACGATATCTACGATATTTTTAATCTCAAAAAGGACGAAAAACCTCTAAACCATATACCATATGTAGTAGGCAGGATTGACAAATGCAATGCTATTCTATTGGATAGTAATACATTTATAATTCAGTACATCCATTCTTATCCTGATGGTGGTAGAACATGCTTTTATGATGAAAAAAGGTATCGATTTGTGAGATATAATGAGTAGCAGGTCTAAATGAACTGTTTTGTTGAAAGTAATAGATGTAAGGCAAGAAATGAACTAAACCTATCATTTAGAATCGGTTAAAAATAGGATATAGGTACAAGTCAAATGGATAAGAAAAACGTGTTTTCTACATTACCCTTCCAATTTTGTCAGAAATAACTTTTTCAAGTTTGTTGTAATCCCGAATCTCTTCCAAAATATCAGAATGACTCTTGGATAGATTTTCTTTTGTAGAAAGCATAAGTTCATTAATCTTTTTACTGATAAGATGTCGTCTTAAATTTAAAATAGTTTGCAAAACTTCCTTTGGATCTAAAGTCTCTTTGGTTTGCACAAAAATATTTTTACTGTCCCAACGGCTTAAGTTGTAATTTTCATTTTCAAGCAAGGTTGACGTAATTTCTTGCTGTATTTCGCCATCAGAATTGTTTATCAATGCATTATGATCAATGCTTTTTTGCCTAGTAAATTGGGCTATAATTAGTTCGTAGATGCTTTTAAAAGTTTGATTGGTAAATTCTGTTTCATCTTCTTGAAGTTCCATGTAGATTTTATTAAAAACCAATTGTTCATTTCTTTCAACCGTGAGTTCTAGTTCGCCTTCTTCATTTTCTTTTAATATAAAATCTTCAAATTCACCTTTTTGGTCACCATAAAGCAATAAAAGTTTTATGATGTTTCTTTCTAGTACTTTTTGTCTATCAACTTTTTTAATTTCTTCTCCAGGTGGACTTACAATTTGTAAGGGTTCTTGGGGTTGTTGTCTTGTCTGTTTTCTTGCATCTCTTTCGACTTTAGCCTTAATCTGCGCCAATGTACTAAAGAGCACTTCTTCCGAAATGTTCATAATTCCAGCACATGTTCGGATGTATATTTCTTGTTGAATAAGGTCAGGAATTTTTGCAATACTGTTAATGATGTCTCGGGTAACTTCTGCTTTTTTCGAAGGATCGTTCGAGGCTTCTTGATTAAGTAAATTGGCTTTAAACTGAATAAAATCTTTGGCGTTTTCCTCTAAGAATCGTGTAATTTCATCGGTGTCATGTTTTTTTGCAAAACTATCTGGATCTTCACCATCTGGAAAGGTACAAACTTTTACTTGCATGCCTTGTTCGAGGATCATGTCAATTCCTCTCAATGCTGCTCGCATACCAGCAGCATCTCCATCGAAGAGTACCGTAATGTTAAGCGATAACCGTTGTATAAGTCTGATTTGTTGTTCTGTCAATGCTGTTCCAGAAGAAGCTACGACATTTCTTATGCCTGATTGGTGCAATTGAATCACATCGGTATAACCTTCTACAAGGTAACAATTGTTGGCCTTTGCAATGTGGCTTTTGGCTTGATACATGCCATACAACACTTTGCTTTTGTGGTACACCTCACTTTCTGGAGAGTTGAGGTATTTGGCTGTTTTTTTATCTTTACTTAAAATTCTGCCACCAAACCCTAGCACACGACCTGTTAAGGAATGTATAGGGAAAATAACTCGCCCTCTAAAACGGTCAAATTTTTTGTCCTCTTTGACCACCGTTAAACCTGTTTTTTCCAAATATTCCAACTTGTATCCCTTCTCAATCGCTCTGTCTGTTAAAGCTTGCCAGGCTTCTGGAGAATACCCAAGTTTGAATGTATTCATGCTTTCTTCGGTAAAGCCTCTTTCGACAAAATAGCTTAATCCTACCGATTTGCCTTCGTCTGTTTTGAGCATTTGGTTCATAAAAAAATCTTGAGCAAATGCATTAACCAAATACATACTTTCGCGTTCGCTTGCGGCTTGTTTTTGTTCGTCCGATTGTTGAGTTTCCTCAAGCTCGATATTGTATTTTTTGGCTAAATACCTGATGGCCTCTGGATAGGAGAAATGTTCATGCTCCATGATAAAAGATATGGCATTGCCGCCTTTGGCACTCGAGAAATCCTTCCAGATTTGCTTAACGGGAGACACCATAAAACTTGGTGTGCGTTCATCGGAAAAAGGACTTAAACCCTTGTAATTACTCCCGGCTTTTTTAAGTTGTATAAAATCGCCAATTACTTCCTCAACACGAGCAGCATCTAATACATTTTGTATGGAGGATTGGGAAATCATCAGTTCGTAATAAAATTAATAGAACAAAAATAAAACTTCTAGGTTCATATTATATTGCCAAGCTGCAATAACTTCAAAAATCATAATTCTTTATTCCTTGTTCGACATTCTTTTTATTTGAATAGTGAACAAGGAACGCTGACAAACGAATGGCGAAGTACCAAAAATCAAAACTCCAAAACTACCTGATTCTTCAATAAATATTCAAAGGTTTTCTTTTTCGCTATAAGTATCATTGAATTTATTGCATAGAACTTCGGTACATCTCTAACCTAAAAATTTAATTGTAGTTAGTAAAGAATACTTTTCTTTATTTTTGTGTTCATTGAAGTTTGAACAGCTTACTGTTAATGGAAATTAATCGAATTAAACATGAATTACAAAATCTCATTTCGGGAGAGAGCGGCTCAAGTTATGATGCTCTTATCCAAACAACAGCCAGTTACCTTAGAAGCGGCAAGAAAACAAGTCCAATGGCTGAAGAAAAACACAAAAACAAACCAGAAGAAACAAAGAGACTCATCAAATTTGCAAGACAAAATAAACTCTTAGTCTCAATAAACGCAAACAATTTTGTGTCTCAGGGTGCAGAACAAAAAGTATATATTAAAGATGAAACGAGTGTTATAAAATTAAACGATTCAATTTATTACGCGTCTTGGGAAGACTATTTTTATAACCTTTTACTACATAATTATTTCTTTGCAGATACTTCTTATCGGCTTTTAGGTTTTAATCTTCAAGATAACATCTTATACGCTGTTGTTCAACAACCTTATATTGAAGCTGATAAAATAGTAGACTTAGAAGATGTATAAAATTTTCTTTCTAATAACGGCTTTATAAATCAAAGAAGGAATGATTATTATCATCCAGAACTTGGAATTATCATAGAAGACCTTCATGATGAAAATGTATTATGTAGCAAAGGTTTCCTGTGCTTTATAGATACTGTATTTTTTATAGATTCTAAAGTGTTTTGGGAAAAGGCTTAAATAGTTCAAATTAAACATCAAACTTCTTAATTCGTTAATCCTTGTTCAATATTTTTTAGCCCGAATAATGAACAAGAAACGCTGATTTACAAATGGCGAAGTGGCAAAAATCAAAACTCCAATACCACCTGATTCTTTAACAAATCTTCAAAAGTCTCTCGTTTTCTAATTAAATGTGCTTGGCCATTATGCCATAAAACTTCAGCAGGTCTGTATCGTGAATTGTAATTGCTGGCCATGGTTTGGCAATAGGCACCAGCGTTTCTAAATGCTAAAATATCTCCTTCGGTTATCTCGCTGATCATTTTATTATTAGCAAAGGTATCTGTTTCACAAATATAACCAACTACCGAATAAAATCGCTTTTTGCGATCAGGATGAGAGACATTATAAATTTCGTGCTTCGAGCCGTACAGCATTGGTCGAATCAAATGGTTAAAACCAGAATCGACTTGAGCAAAAACAGTGGAGGTGGTTTGCTTAATAACATTGACTTTTACAAGAAAAAACCCAGCTTCGCTGACTAAAAACTTGCCGGGTTCGAAGGCAAGTGTTAACGTTCTGCCGTAAGATTTGCAAAACTCATTAAAACGCTTGCTCAGTTTTTCGCCCAACTCTTCAACATCGGTTTGAATGTCATTGTCGTGATAAGGTACTTTAAAGCCACTTCCAAAATCTAAAAATTCTAAATCTTTAAAGTTTTGAGCGACTTCAAACAGAATTTCAGCAGCATATAGAAATACATCAATGTCTAGAATATCACTTCCTGTATGCATGTGTACACCATTGATATTCATCTTTGTGTTTTCAACAATTCTCAATACATGTGGCAATTGATGAATGGAAATTCCGAATTTGCTATCAATGTGACCAACTGAAATATTGGTGTTGCCACCAGCCATGACATGTGGATTTATGCGAATACAAACTGGAATTTCTGGATGCTTTGTTCCAAATTGTTCTAGTATAACTAAATTGTCTATGTTGATCTGGACACCTAAAGAAATGGCTTTTTCAAGCTCTTCGAAAGAAACGCCATTTGGTGTATAAATAATTTTTGAAGGTTCTACGCCTGCCTGAATGCCCAACATAACTTCTTGAATAGAAACGGTATCTAAGCAACTTCCAAGGGTATTTAATAATTTTAAAATGCTAAGATTTGATAGCGCTTTTACAGCATAGTGTAAACGCAAATGCTCTACATTTTTAAAAGCGGTTGTTAATCGTTTGTATTGTGAGGTTATTTTCTCACTGTCATACACATAAACAGGGCTACCAAACTCTGAAGCAATGTTTAATAAATCTTGATTGTTCATTTTTTATAAGTTAGATTAAAAAAAAACTACCACTTGAAGTGGTAGTTTTAAATGTAAATATATGATTTAATTATTTAATATTATCAACACTTCAAATACGCTTGTTTGATATATTTTTTACGTTTTATAACCGATTTTACCTTACTAGCAGCTTTCAATTTTAATTTCTTTTTATTTGATTTTAAGATGAAACCTGCTAAATTTTTTAGCGTTAGCTGATATTTTAAAAATTGAAATATTATCATGTTTAATAATTAGGCGTTGTAGTATTTACTTTGCCAAATAGCTTCGTTGAAATTTTTGCCTTTCGCAAATCCATAATAAAGAGCTATGCCGAGTAACCATTTGAACATAAATATAAACAGCATCATGAATTCTAGTCGTGAACTTTCGTCAAAAAAGATGCCTTTAGGAACCAGTGCTGTTGCACCGATGCTAATGATAAACACAGTCGCGATAAAGTTCTCCAACGTCTTAACTGGCCACACCAATGCACGTCGTAGCGGACTTAAGTCGTTTCCCCATTTATGTATAAAATAGTAATATCCATTTCCAATTGGTGCCATCAAAATAGGGTCGTCTGCATTTTCGAGTTTAAATAATTTTGAAGGGGCAACTATTTTGAAGCCTTTTAATTCTGTGCCATGCAACGTATTAAGTTCTTTTATGGCATTAATGGCCTCTTGAGGAATATCGCCTTTAAATAAATTTGAATCTAAAAAACGTAATCGATAGTTCACACATATTTTTTCAATTTGAGAAATATGATAAATTTTAGACGTTTCTAGTTTGTCAAAATCAAGATGATTGAATGTATCTTCGGCAGTTGAATTACCTAAAATGCTGTTTTTTACGTTATCATCTTCTTCAAAAAGCGATTGTAAATAGTTCTTTACATCATTTAATACTTTCTCTTCATTATATTTAAGTCTCTCTTTTTCAAGCTTTTCAAGTAAATCCAATCCTTTCATGTTATCCAATTTTTGATAAAATTAAAAACTAGTTCTGTTTTACGCAACTACAATCCAGAATTTTAACGTCTGTTAAATAGATATTTAATACGCATTTTGAAGTTGAATAATTTTCACAAAGTTTTATTTCGCAGAAAAGAGCAGATATTATTGGAGTGCTTTATCTTTGAAAAATTAACAGTTATGTGTATGAGTAATACTTCAAAAGAGTTTGATGATATCATTAGAACATGTAGAGTTTTGTTTATCAAAAAGATGGCGGATTATGGAAGTGCATGGCGCATTTTAAGGTTGCCATCGCTCACGGATCAGATATTTATTAAAGCGCAACGCATCAGAAGCATTCAAGAGAATAAAGTTCAGAAAGTAGTAGATAATGTGAATGGCGAATTTATCGGCATCATTAATTACTCAATCATGGCCATGGTCCAATTGGATAAAGGCATAGCAACGCAACCCGACCTAAATGTTGAAGAAGCAACGGAGTTATATGACAACATGGTTGCGGAAACCAAGGCGCTCATGTTGGACAAAAATCACGATTACGGCGAAGCTTGGAGAGAAATGCGCGTGAGTTCTTTGACAGATCTTATCCTTCAGAAATTATTACGTGTCAAACAAATTGAAGACAATCAAGGTGTTACGCAAGTGAGTGAAGGCGTGAAAGCCAATTACCAAGACATGTTAAATTATGCCGTTTTTGCATTAATCCTAAAAGCTGATAACGAATAAATTATGAAGTTTTTATATCAAATTGCCAGAGCTTTTGTAGGCGTTTTATTTATTTTTAGTGGATACGTAAAACTTGTAGATCCTCTTGGGTTTTCTTACAAATTAGAAGAATATTTCGGAGCAGATGTACTAAATTTGGAATTTTTGATCCCATTTGCCTTGGCATTATCGGTTTTTGTAGTCATTTACGAATTGGTTTTGGGCGTTACTTTGCTTTTGGGTTATGCGCCGAAATTTACGGTATGGAGTTTACTACTCATGATCATATTTTTTACGTTCCTCACTTTTTATTCGGCTTATTTCAACAAGGTAACCGACTGTGGGTGCTTTGGCGATGCCATTCCCTTAGATCCTTGGCAGTCGTTTTACAAAGACGTTATTTTATCTGTTTTAATTTTGTTTTTGTTTTTTAAAAAGGAGTACCTCAAACCTGTTTTCAAAAATTCAGTGGCCATTGGAATAGTAATCATTTCATTTTTAATAAGTTGTTACATCAGTTATATTGGTATAAATCATCTGCCAATGGCAGATTTTAGGCCTTATAAAATTGGCGCAAGTATCCCGGATAATATGAATGTGCCAGAAGGAGCTCCAAAGGCGGTTTACGATTATAACTGGAAATTTAATATCAATGGTGAGGAAAAGGTAATCACCACTCAAGGCAGTTATCCTGAGGTAGATGGCGAATTAATTTCTTTTGAAACTGAACTTATTGACGAAGGCTATATTCCGCCAATTCATGATTTTTCTTTGGTAAAAGGCGATGAAGATTTCATTGAGTTTTTTATGGCTGAAGAAAAGTTGCTCATGATTCCTGCATACGACTTGGCTTTGACAGATGAACAAGCTTGGCAGGATTTAAAGCCCGTCATCTTAGATGCAGAAGCAAAGGGTTACAGCGTTATCATTGTAACTTCCTCTGGCGAAAAAGACCAAAAGAGAATAAACGAAATCGTACAAAAAGAACTGGACTACTACAATGCTGACGAAACAGCCATTAAAACCATAGTACGTTCAAATCCAGGAATTTTAGTTTTAAATCAAGGGCTGATTTCTCAGAAATTGCATTGGCATGATGTTGGGGAGTTGGCTTTTTAACTAAAAAACAGCCCCCAATTCTCATAAACCTTGTACACAAACAGGCCTAAAAAGATAAAGGCTACCATGACTTTCATAAAAGTTCCCGCTAAAAATCCTAAAAAAGAACCCACAGCGGATTTGAAAGCATGTTTGGAATTGCTGTTGGAATTAAAGGCTATTTCACCAATAAAAGCACCTAGAAATGGGCCAAGAAGAAATCCAAACGGTGGTATAAATAAACCAATAATAAGTCCGATGGTCGACCCATAAGCGCCAGCTTTACTGCCGCCAAAATATTTCGTGCCTATTGCAGGAACAATATAATCCAAGGCAAACATGATGGCTGCAACCGCAAAAGTGATGCCTAGAAAAGTATAATCCATTGGAACTTCTGGAACAAAGTAGAATAACAATAAGCCAATCCAGCTTAAGGTTGGTCCAGGTAGAATAGGCACAATACTACCGACAATGCCAACAAGGCAACAAATAATTCCTAGGACAAGTAACAGTGTGGTTATCATTTCAATGTTTTTAAACGTTTTGTTTGTCTTTCAAAAATACATTTCGTTACCTTAACCTCATAATTATATCAATTTAATTATTTTATGTTTCTGTTAGAATTATTTGTTTTTAACTAAAAGATTAGTTTAACTAAAAAATTAGTTATATTTGATGCCAAAATATGTAATCAATGAATAGAATAGTTTTCATACTCCTATGCTTTTGTTTCGAAGTGCATGCTCAATCCCTTGAGGATTTATACCAAATTGGACAATACTCACAAGCGATAGAAGCTTTCAAGACTATTGCGCAGCCAAGTTCGGATGATCAAATTATTTTGGCAAAATTGGAAAACGATGCTCTAGAGTCAGGACTCGAAGAAGTTGGGGATTTCAAGCTATCGTTAGCTGAGTACGAAAAGTTGTTGGATCGGGAAAAATTTGAATTCTCTCGAACAAAAATTGGGCCAAGCGATATAGATGACGTTGGAGGAGTGTACGTCTATGAAATCAAAAAATCAAGAGGCGAAAATTGAGAATAC
>JAUIFC010000134.1 GCA_030429455.1 Bacteroidia bacterium
ACCTTCGTAGCCCATCAATTCCTTAATAAAGGCTACACGTTCCTCTGTTATCTCTTTGTTTGGGTAAATTTTAGGCGCTTTTGTAAAACTCGATGTTGCATTTATTCCTTTTGATCTTAACTCATCGGTAATTGCCATTTCGAAGGCCAGCCTAGCCTGATTATTGGCTGTTCTGGCAATAACTAAAACATTTTTCTCTTTGAATTTATCCACTACATTCTCTTCTGCTTTCCAAGCACTTAGTACTTTAGTACTTGAACAACTTTGAAGAATTATTAACACTGTAATGCAAGTTAATAACTGTAGTAGCTGTTTTATATTTATGTTCATTTTTTATGTTTTCTATTTCACGATGATAAACAAATCTATATATTACTAAAACGATTTATTTAGGAAACAACAATATAATATTAGCTCTAATTCCCCAGTCAGGATTAAATGGATTATTACCATAATACACTTTAGGCCCACCTCCAAGTTGTACCATTTGCTTTCCAAACTTTGTAACTTTAGCATAGTACGCACCTACAAATCCACCAAAAATATCATTGTCCCAACTCTGGGTGTTCTCTGATGCAATGGTAAATGAAGCTCCTGTTTTTGTTGCATAAGTCATAAATGGCTGAAAGAAACTAGCATTAATATCGTTACTACCACTTCCTCCTACAGACCATACATGGTTTGCCAAGGCGCCATAGGTCCATTGCCCTTTTAATTTTAAAAGGACTGCGTTTGGTCCTACTCCCCATTTATTTGCTCCCAAAAAGTCTTCTGTAGCCGTGGGTAAAAGAAAGATTGGTCCCACGCCCCAAACCATTCCGTTTTTAACTTCTTTAGGCGAAAAGAAGATACTTTGTGCTATATCTCCAAGTCCAGTTTCATTAGTACCATTAGCTGTTACATCGCTTTGTGATATTATTGGAATAATGGTTCTACTAATCATATTCCATTTTTCATTAAGCGAAATAGGAATAACAGGTTGCACATTTAAATTGTATCTAAACCCTTCAAGCGGTCCAACAGAAAAATCAAAATTGTTTTGTAAGGGTACGCTAATTAATGAGGCTACGGGATTGGCCAATTTTTTTGCTAAATCTTCTGCTGAGGTTCCTTTTTCTTCTTGAGTAAAGGCACTTAATGATAATAGTAATGCACTAATTGTAATGAATATTTTTCTCATCTTTATTAATTTAATCTTATAAAATCTGGTAGAGAAAATGATTTATTAAAAAAGGCTTCTTTAGGGGCGTAAAGCCTGAAATACACCCACCAGCCGTCAGTATCAACGGTTTTCATATGGTTGGTCTCTAATCCTTTAGGAGCATCAGGTCCAATATATAAATCAACTGAGCCGTCTTCATTATATTGAAGTTGATCCATACGGCTATCCAGATTTGCAGCACTTAATTCTGTTCCTCCGTTATCATAAGGTCTTCTTGTGTTTTCACTATATAAAGTAAGTGCCCAAAACTGTGCTACAGGAACATCCTTAGGAATAGTAATCTTGTAGTTTTTGTCTGCACGTAAAAACCTCCCTGCAGAATCTCTTTTTGTTGTCATGTAAACTTGACCTTTACCCACTGAAGGCTCAACCATTCCCTTAGAGCTAGTAACGGCCTCATAAAACCAAATAGCTCTTTCATCTAATTCTACCTTGTAATCTGTTATTTGAGGAATAGTAAAATCGAAACTTTTATACCAAGAGGTGTTTTCCCAATAGGGCTCAGCCATACGAGGGTTGTGTTGTAAGTTTCGGGTCATTAATTCACCTAAAGCTGCTCCTTCTTTTAGAAGTTTTGTTTGACGTTCGTTAGGGCTAAATGGTTCTCCTTTCTTTATTCCTAGAGGTTCAAGCATTGCCATCCAAACCTTGTCTTGCTCGCGTACGGGTTCTTCATTGACAATGGTGTGTAAAGTTTTCCAGTATTCCATACCACGATATGCGGTAGCACTCCATTCTTTATCAAGGTTTTCATTAAAAGTTGATGACACCATAGTGCCACCGTATTTACCCATTTTCAAGTTTTTCTTGAATGTTTCTGCAAATTCTGGACTAGGGTTAAGAAGTCTTAATCCAATGAAAATGTTATTTGTAGGAGATTGATATACTAGTGCATTCTTGTCTTCATATTTTGATTTATCATCTTCAGGACCTACCAATATATATTTACTACCTTGCCCTTTATCGGGACCTGTTAATCCTAAATCAGTAATGGGTCTTTGCCAGAAATCCAAAACACCACCTGCTGTTGCTCCTGCAGGATAGTCAATGACTAATGCGCCTTTATTTAAATTATAGAAATGAAAGATATAAGGAGTAGTGAGGTTGGCTGTAACAATCCCCCTTTTTTCTTTAAGTGACTTTAAAACGGCAAAAGTTCCAATATCTCCAGTTCCGTAGTTTTTATCTTGTTCGATTTTCCAAGTATAGAAGCTGACTGTAGGTGTCGACCAAATATATGCTTGGCTCGCTCTTTGCAAATCCATAGCATCAAAAAGCTTTTCAGAGCTTTCATCAGTTATAAAGCTATGCTCCAAATCAACATTTCCGTATGGAGTAGAGATTGTTTCGTCTCCATATAGGTTTGCAACATCCAGTTTTTTGCCACTAACAATATCTTTGGTTGTTTGTGTTTCTTGAATACAACTTACTGCAAGAAATATGATTCCAAGAAGGAAATAAATTGGTTTATTCATAATTATTAATTTTTTTTAATTGTCTTATTTAAATGTCTTACGTTTTAGGTTTATTCGGATAGTTTTTTCACATCTGGCATTTTCCAAGACTTGTCAAAATAAGACTCAAGTGGCCCATATAATCTGAGGTACACAAAAAAGCCTTTCTCAGGATTTGATTGCACCCAATTGTTCTCATAGCCTTTTGGCGCTTTAGGGCCCACAAATAGCTTTGTACTTCCGTCAGGCTCTACTTTAAGGCCTTTCATGACTGAACTGACATCAGATTTTCCTTGTTCATTTTGAATAATGCATCGAGTGTCATTGTCATAAACAGTAACAGACCAAAACTGGTTTGCTGGTGCATCTTTTGGTATTACAATCTCGTAAGTGTTTTTACCGTCTAACCAGTTACCATCTTCATCCATATATGAAGCTAAGTATTTAGAACCTTTACCGACATTATTGAGAACCATACCAACAGAAGTAGTAATTGCTTCATAAGCATAAGAGCCAATTTCTTTTACCTCATAGTAGTTTGGATGGATATGATCCAAGTTTTCCATGTTTAAGATATATAACCAGTTTCTATCTTGCCAATGTTTTTCTTTGTAGGATACTCTACTGAATGTATTAACCATGGCAATGGCATTACCCATTTCTTCTGCATCTAGAAGAATTTTCTTTTGCTTTTCATTTGGGTTAAAGTCTTTCCCTTTTTCTATACCAAGACCTCTTAATTGAGTCAGGATAAAGCGGTTTCTATCAACAACAGGTTCGTTCTGTAAAACACGGTCTAAATCTTCGCAAAATTCTAAGCCATGTGGTTGATTACCCATCCAGTTAGGATTATCTGAAGCTCTGATGTATTTCTGGTTTTCTCTAGATTCACCAACTTTATATAATTTGTGCGCATTTAGTGATTTTTCATAGGCCTCACCAGTTAAGCCAATTATTCTTGTGCCTAAGAAGACTAAATTACTTTTTGATTTAACAATAAAATCTGCATCGTGACTTGAAGGAACTTGAGCTTCTGGGCCTACCAAAAGATATTTCCCTCCCTTTCCTTTATCAGGACCTAAAATTCCTAAATCAGACGTAGGGGTTTGATAGATATCTTCAATTAATCCACCAATAGGACCAGCAGGAATTTCAATATAATAACTAGCTTCCGCTAGGTCTACTAAACTTGCAACATAGGGTGTTGTTGTATTCGCTGTAAGAATTGGGATTTTAGATTCTCGAGTTTCATAGATAACCCAATCACCATAGTTAGCTTCCGTTAAAAATCCTTTATGCCATTGTTCAATACCAACTATGGGTATGGCGTATTCATAAGCAGAAATGGCCTTAACTCTTAATTGTTCATCGCGAATGTCTTCTATTATCTCTTGTTTGAGATAGCCATTTTTTTCATATTCAACTTGAACACGTTGATTATCGGTGTTGATCTCTTGTTTTTGTTGACAACCAACAAGTAATATTATTGCCAGTTTAATAAGAGTGAATGAGTTTCTCATTATTATTTAGTGTTTAATTCTTGAAATAGTTTTTCGAATGTTTTGGCCTCTGCCAAACTATTTGGGCGATACATTCTTAAGGTAAGAGATGCTCCACCTTTGGGCATATCTATATGGTTTTTATGAGTACTACATTCATCAGATTTTCCCACATATACTGTATAACTTCCATCTTCATTTGCTTCTGCTGAATAAGCACTAATAACCGAATTGTTGCTGTGCAAGTAACCGTCTTTTCCATAGGCTGTTAAACTCCAATACCCACTTTTTTCATATTGTACTGGTGGTTTAGGAAAGTTAATAGCTGTGCATTCAGAGTCTTGAATGACCAACTGCGGATAATAAGCTTCTTCATTAGGCATTAAACCCCAGCCTAACAAATTGGAACATATAAAATTGTATTTATCAATATCGGAAGCGCTTTTCAGCATCGTCGTATTAGGGATTAGTTCATTGGAATAGGCGGTTTTTGCTTTCACAATAGATGCTGTTCCAGCCAAGATGCGTTTTGCTTCTTTAAGTTGTTCCTGATTATATCCTGGCCCAACGTAAGGCGTATTGGAGTTAGTCAAAACTTTCACGTTGTCTTGCGCTTTGTTTGCAATTTCTAGCCCTTTGTCAGTACTAGTGCGCATTAAAATATAAATGTGCTTTTCATTTGTACTGATATCCTCAGGCTGAATCTTTCGTGTTTCACCAGCATAAACTACACCTAATTGGCCATGATTTGAATCAAATACATGTACGGATTGGTATCCTGTAGTAGCTTCTGGAACAATTACCTCTAGTCCTTTACTTGCATCAAAAACACCATGTGAGTATAGCATGTCCGACTGAGAACGCACGATGGCTTGAGTTTCCACAGTGGCAGGTTTTCTTGAGTGGTCAAATTTATTTATACCACCAGCTCTGTCGATTGCTCCATTAAACATCAATTCAGACTCGGCTGAAACTGCTGTCATAAAGTTAACAGGTTTCTTTTCATCAGCAGGCAGTACTTTGGATTCTTTATTTGTTACTTCCTGTTGTGGTTTATCTGTTTTACATCCTGCAGCTATTATGGCAAAAGCGAAGATTGGTAGTACTAGTTTTTTCATATCAATTATTATTTCCCTTTTGGTAAGTTTTTAACTACACTTTCTTTAAACTCGAGTACCTTATCAACCGATTCTGGCAAATAACACCTGAATAAGGCATTCCAGTTTTCCTTTACTTCGATGTTATTTATTGCTCCAGGATTATTGAAATTCAATGTAATAGTTCCGTCTTCATTTGGTTTGGCTTTCATGGTATTCATATTGAAATTTTCGGTAACCACCCAACCTTGTTCATCGTAAACTGTAAGCGACCAATATCCTTTTTTATCATATTGAACTGGAGGCAAGTCAAAAGTCATTGAGCTCGGTTTACCTTGTTTGGAAGCTTTATCACCTGGTAGTATTACAAAATAGAAAGCATGTTTAGCGGGTAATCCTGCCCAACCACCCATATTAACCATTTGGTAGTGCGGGAAAACGATTTCTTCTAGATTATCAACAAAGCCCTTATTAATAATGGCTGTTTTCATTCCGTATGGTCCAATCATATAACTACGTAGCTTGTTGAAGGTATCTGGATCGTATTTCACTTCTGATACGTAGGGTTTAGATGAACCAGACTTGATGACAACTTCATCTTGTCGCTTGTTTAACTCATTAAGACCTGCTTGGTCCATTGATCGTCTTTGTGTACGCATGAAGAGATACACGTGGTCACCATAAGTAAGATCTTCTTTTTCGATAGTAGCAGTTTCGCCAGGATAAACTACAGCAAGTGTTATATGGTTCTCATCGAATACATGTACAATATGGTAAAGATCATAGTCAGGCACAGTAATTTCTATACCACCAGAAGCATCATAAACACCATAAGAATAAATCATATCAAAATTAGAGCGAATCACTGTCTGGTTTTTCAAATCAATTCCAGTGCGTTCATGTCGCATGGTATTTCCTCCTGACAATATGGTTTCTTCTGCAAAATACTTCGCCGTTTCAGCTCTTACTATATTGAACATATCGACTGGTACTCCTCCTTTTTCAAAAGCAGGACTTGACTCTAGTGCTACACCATTTTCACCAACTCCTGTATCAACTTCTCCTTCATTACTTGAGGAAATTGTTTCATTTGCCTTTTCTTCTACTTGTTTTGGTTCTGACTTACATCCTGAAATTAAGAGTGCAATTAATAAAAATGGGATTAGTGTTTTTTTCATTTATATTGTCTTAGTGTTTAATTTATTATTATTTATAGTAAAAATCTGTAGTTTACTGATAGTAAGAAAGACTTTCTATCGCCTATGATTCCTGCTTCTGTACGAAACATCCAATTTTTATTAGGTTGATATTGTGCACCAATTATGCCGTTCCATTTTTGTGTTACACTTTTATTAAGTCCATAACGGATTACAGCATCTCCATCAGCAGCTCCTATACGTTCGACAATTGGTGTTAAAACTTCATCAGCGATTAACCTTTGAGGTAATGTTGCTGTATTGTCATACCAATTGTAATAAGCATCCACGATTTGGTCTGCTCTGTCCCATGTCTCTGGTGGTAATGCATCTCTTAGTGTTATTTCACCAACAGTATTGGTTCCTAGAGAAACACTCATAGCTCCTACCCAAACACCAATATTCCTATCTGGTCTGTCTTTGAATACAAAATTATGTCCAAAACGAATTCCAAAGGTTTCAACTTTTACAGCTTCGTCTAATAATTCTGGCTTTGTCCAAGTGATATTACCATCGAGAGCTAACCAAACAGGGCCTAAGCCTCCTGCAGCTGTTAAGCCAAACCCGGCAGTTGACACGTTTTGATCTACAACAGATTTTAATTCAAAAGGAAACTGAAGGTTTACTTCTGTTGTAGATGTTCCTGCACCAAAAATACCATATACATTTAAAAAAGGGAAGACCCAAACATCGGGCCTAAATATCACTGTACTTGCTGTACTAAAATTATCTCCAAATTCTATAAAATCTACGCTTGTTAATGGCACATCTAAATTTTCAGTTGCTATTCCTAATCGCATATTATCAATTAACAGTCCTTGTTTAACATACATATAGTTAACCATGACACCTGTTGGATAAGGAATATCAAATCCTTTTTGGTAGGCTTTTTGTCCCCAAATAGGAAAAATATTATCGTATTTTACCTGTTTAAGACTGTCTGTGTAAGCCTGATGCTTATCTTTAATTTTTGTGGTGGTATATTGTGCATTTGCTCCACTAACAGCAAATAGTAAAAAACCAAAAATAAATATCTGTTTTCTATTCATTTTTGTCACTAGTTTTATTTGATTTTTTTTTGGCAGCACCAATTGGAATATTGAATTTTAAAAACAAAGAACTATTATTTGTACCGTCAACACCTTTATATACATTGGTGAAACCGTAGTAATATTTAATACCAAGTGTCATTCCGTTTTCCTTCATTAGCCTGTAACCAGTGCCTAAAGTAAAACCTACATCTAACTTATTAATATTGTCAGTGTTGAAATCTTTTATTCTAGTAGTCTTATTTTCAGTTTCGGAATTAAATTCAACCCAAGATTTATACATTAGTCCGAATTGAGGTCCAGCTTCAACATACATTCTATTTTGGAAATTATACTTTAATAAGGCTGGCACTATGAAAGTATTTATCTTTTGACTGTAATTACCTTCTTCTTCGTAAGCCTCAATTTCAAGTAATTCCAGATCTTCTGTGGTGAGGTTATCAGCACCCAGTTTTGATTTTACCAAAACACCTGTATAGATATTCCATTGGTTCTTAAGTTTTATATCAAAATAGAAACCCAGATTAAAGGAGGATAAGTTTTTGTCTGCCTCCAAGGATGCAATATCAGAAAAATTATATCCGCCTTCCAGACCAAATTCCACACCCTCAGAATTTAGCATATCTCCAAAAATTACTGACAACAAAACTTGAGATTGAGATTGAAGTCCAGTAAAAACAATTAATATGAATACGAGCTTTTTTATAACCAATCTACTTTTAATGGAAGTTCTAATTGAAATGTTGCTTCAGTTCCTGCAGGAAATTGAATTACCTGTCCTGGTTTTAATAAACCTAATGCGCCACCAATGGCTGCACCTTTACCAGCACCTTCACCACCATCAATGGCAGCACCTACTCCAGCACCTATTGCTGCTTTTTTAATGGTTCCACCTGCCATATCTTCAGTTGTCACAACTTTTATTTCTGTTTTTACTTGTTGTAAGTAATTGTCTATGATAAAGCCACCAACTGTTACTGCAAATGTGCTTGATCTTCGTTTTTTATTTTCACTTACTAAGACTTCCATTTGTACAATGGTACCTTTTGGGATAAGTACTTTTCCTTTTTGAGTTACGTCCTTAGCAAGTTCTACAAAAAAGTGATCACCCGCTTTAAAATTTTTAGCACTTATAACTTTAGTGGATTTTAAAAATAAAATTGTGCCAACGGGTAAAGTTGGAGGATCCTGTTCTAATAGTTTTGAGTTTTCACTGTTATTTAATGGTACAATGATGGCAACATTAGAGAACATCATATTTGATGAAATAAGTATGATGATTAGTGTTAATAGTTTAGTTTTCATTTGTTTTAATTTTTTAATGCAATCTAGCAAAATTGCTGTTTTTGTTAATTGTCATTTAAGCTTACAGATTTGTTTAAATAGTTTAGAATTCACAGATGTTACGTGCATTTTATTCTTTGAAGATATTCTTATCCGCAATAGCTATACTTAAGATTTAGATAAAAATCTGAACTTAAATTATTCTAATAATTATAGATATAATTGATTTTGTGGGTCAGTTATAAGAAAGGCACCTCATACATAAAATCTTATTTTCTTATACCTATCGCAGGAAGTAGTTTAATGTATGGTAGCTAAAAGATAATATATGAAGAGGTTATGACCTGAAATGACAACATATAGATGTAAGAATACTAGTTCTAAAAACAAAAAGTTGAAATATCTAATTATATTACTGCCTTAAAGCGTTAGGACTTAAAAAGGATTCGCGTTTAAATGCTCTAATGAAATTTGAAGGATTGCTGTAAAAAAGTTGATCGCTAATTTCTTTAATTTTGAGATTGGTTGTTGTGAGCAGTTCTACTGCTTTTATAAACCGCCATCTTTCCAATACAATGGAAAAAGTGACTTCTTCTTCTTTAAGATTTCTTTTTAAAGTTGATGTCGAGGTATTAAACATAGCGCTAAACTGATCTATTCCAGGAAGACTGCTAGGGGATAAACTATCTAAAAGGTGTTCTATTTTAGCAGTTAAGGTTTTAGGTTCTTTAATTAATTCTGGATTGATAGTATTTAAATTTTTAGTATTTAAAATTGAATTGGATAACATTTTAGTATTAAACATAAGGCCATGTTTATCTTGATTCAATAAGATTTTAGAATTACAATTGGGAAATAATTTCTCTACATAGGTGGCATCATTGCCTGTAACATAAATTTCTTCCGGACACCAACCTTCTTCGTTAGAATTCTTGGCATATTCTAGTTGCATTGAATGATCAATTTTACTCAGAAAGTCTTTACCTTTACATGGTTTACCACTATATCTGCTGCCATAAAAAGTACGTTTCCCATCTATAATTCTTAACTCATTATTATCATGTGTGAAATTTGATTTTTCATTTCTAAGAGAAAAGAAAATACCAGAAAGTAGTTTCTTAGAATTGGCAAGAATTTGGCCATATGCACCTATTTTGATAAGTGAAAAATCTTTCTGAAAATGCACTGCCATTTGGTCAATGCCGAGATTGTTTTCAACCAATTCAAAAAACTCATATATTACAGGAATAGGAAGCATTGCTTCTGGGTCATTTAACTTAAAATATCTTAATGAGCTTTTGTTAATTAATGATTGAATATTGACACCATCTTCTTTTAATGATTCCATTAAAATTAATACATAAGAGGTTTTACCTAAATGATATTTAGATGCTGTAGGCATTGTTATTTTTTATATACCGTTGAATTTAAACATTTGAAATATATGTTAATTGCTCCGAAAATACAAAAAATTACAAAATTTTGTGTGTTTAAAGCACAACATGTCGCTCCGAATCCATCTTCCTAAGAAGTGCTTTTTCCATTTAGAAATAGAAAAATACTTCCATCAGTCCACTATATTGTTAGAGCGCCATAGTGAGTTGATTTAATATCAAAATAGGAAACCAAATTAATGGAGAATGAGTTTTGACTGCCTCTAATGTTGCACATTGTAAGAAAAAAATCGGCCTCCCAACTTAAACACCACAACCTCGGAATGCGTCATATATACAAAAATTGCCAATAACAAACTTGAGATTGATGTCGACTTAAAACAATTATTATAAATGTTTTAATAATTATAATTAAGGTATTGTTAAAAACTAAAATTAAGACCTGCGAGGAATCCACCAGTAAACACATCATATTCAAAAGAATTGTCGCCATCATAATTTACATAGTAGCCCTGATAACCTACATTTAATGCGAAGAGATCGCTAAACTGATACCCAACTGTCAGGTTTAATTTCCAGCTTATTTCGGAGCCAATGCCTAAACCACCAATATCAAAACTTGCATA
Organism: Bacteroidia bacterium; assembly: GCA_030429455.1. Lineage (GTDB taxonomy): Bacteria > Bacteroidota > Bacteroidia > Flavobacteriales > Flavobacteriaceae > Psychroflexus. The sequence goes on from JAUIFC010000134.1 coordinate 10,822, forward strand.
GTTTATCCATTTTTCATTTAGCGATTTAAAACGTAATCCTATATATGGGTCTATGAAATCGAAACTTTTATCGAAAACGGTTTGTTGATTGATGTCGAATTCTGGTGCCAGTGCAAAATACCGCATACCTGCAATACCTTCTAGAACAAAATAATCCTGCAGTTTTAATAATCTGTAGCCGCCTCCAAGTTCCCAAATGATTTGCTTGGTTTCTGTACTTGTTGTTTGTGCAGTATTTTTAATGGTACCGTCTTCTTTTAAATTTAAATAAATAAAGTCGGTCATAATCGTCCAAGGTCCTTTTTGTGCTTCAGCATGAAGCAGGAAACC
>JAUIFC010000306.1 GCA_030429455.1 Bacteroidia bacterium
ACGGTATAGAAATAGTCGAGTGATGCTGGCTCAAAAATATGTTTGTTCAGTTTTTTATTGAAATACCCCATAGACACAATGCCTACCAATTTTCCATCTTGATCGACAACCGGACCTCCGCTGCAGCCGCCATATTTGCCATTTGGAACATCTAGACTTAAGTTTCCATCTTTTGTCAATCCGTTGAAAACCCCTTCAACATTTACTGGCTTCATATTGTTGTACGGAAATCCAAGAAAACTCACTTTTTCACCAACTTCCAAAGGTGTTTTTCGGATTTGGTAAACTATGGCATGTTCAGGAATTGGAGCATTAACTTCGAAAATAAGCCAATCGCCTTTGGGTGGCATTTCTATAAGTTCGTTAGGATTTTCGTTAACCAATTGTCCTAACGTTACAGGCTGATTATTAACATGTGCAGAACGAAACGTCCAGCTGTCTAATTCTTCTCCAAATGTTATCGTTTTCATGTTGTCCGTTTTGGCAAAAAACAACACATGTTTTGCTGTAATGCCGTAAACTTTACCTTTATAATGAAGCAAAAAACCACTTCCTGCATGGGAATTATTAAATTTTTCAGTTTTATACTTCACATCGGATACAAAAACAGAATCTACTTGAGCCGTCATGAACTGTAGACTGTTAAAGCACATAAATAAAACGTAAAAACTAACGCTTTTAAAATTGAGAATATTCATACCTATTTCTATTGTTTTTTAAGATTAATTATAAGACCTATGGTCATTTAATGCTAGGTTCTATTTTAAATTTTGAATTAACTATTTGTAACTAATCAGTATCCTTTATTCTTATAGTTGTCTGATTATCAAAACAAAAAAATTAACCGCAAGGAGCGCAATGAAAAAACGCAAGGTTCGCTAAGGGTTTATTTTCAACAATTAAGATCTTTGTGACCTTTGCGCAAACCTTGGCGATCTTAGCGGTTAAAATAAACTAAGCCTTGGTTTCCAATAGTTTGAAAATTAATATCAGACTGATTAGTGACAACTATTTAAATATCTTCAACTTTATACCATTCCAATCTAAGTATTCTAGTGTTAAGTCGTCGGCGTCATATTTTATTGTAACCCCTTCAATATCTGTAGACAACACACCATCTGACTTATAATAAAGTTCCGTATGAATTTCAAAGAAGCTTTTCATTTTTCGATTCATGTTTATAAACAGTCTTCCATTTTCAGCTTTTATTGAAACTTTTCTTCCATTAATGCTATAATTCCCTTGTAATTTGGTTTGAATATCCTTTGGAACAGCTGTGCGTTGCGTGCTATTTTCGTAGCTTGAAACTGCATCAATCCAAGGGTCTTTTTTTGCCTTATATTCTGTAAATGTAAACCTAATAGTTTCATCTGGAGACAAATAGGCTTTGTCATCTTGCTCCCAACTCGTTGGCCACAATGCATGAGTCAAAGACACATTGAGGCCTAAATTGGGCAGTGTGATATATTTTGTGTCGCCAACTGTATTTGGCCCTTCAGCTGTTGGCTGACCTATCAAAATAACTTTAGTATTATATTTTAAAATGGAAGCCAATTCCAGTAAGGTTCCTCGTGTCGCTCTACTCGTTAATACAAACAGTTTACCTCTTTCGTTAATTTGAGATTTGCACAATAAATCGGTCAGTTTCTTTAGTTTAAACCCATTTCCACCGCCGCCATAGCGCAAATCCAAAATAATTTTGTTTGCTTTTCCATCTTTTATTTGGTCTTCTATTCTATCGACAAAACCGCCAAAGGATTCTCCTTCTTCACTGTTTGCAATACGTTTTAACTGAACAAATAATGTGTTGGTTTCAGGTAAGAATTCCATCCAGTAATTTTCACCGTTGTGTGTTGAACTGGAGTATTGAAATTCGGAATCATTTGGCAAGTCTCTAGACAATTTCACATAATCGTTGATTGAACTGCTATTGAACTTAGCCATTTTTCCATCAGCAAATTCTAACTCTATACTTTCATCATGTGTTCCCAGACCCATCGT
>JAUIFC010000135.1 GCA_030429455.1 Bacteroidia bacterium
TAAACTCAAAGTATGCTTGCCGAGGATCAGATGTCCTAAAGTGATCAATAATTCTTTGTTCTTGTTCTGAAACGGGAGCTACTTCTGCTGGCATAATCTGTCCTGCTATTGGTATATGTAGGATTCTATCAGAATCGCTTTTGTGTGGCTATAGGGGGCTATTCTTCTTCTTCAAGTTGGAGAAAGAATGAAGTTCTTTTCTTGCTTTTTTGTCCATTTTCTCCTCTGTTACTTCTAAGAGTAAAGGGTAGTTGAGATTCAGCTAAAATAGTTTTTACGGCATTTAACCTATGGATGACAAGTGCATAGCTAGCATCAGTTTCCTCAATGATATTTCTACCTATAAATTCATGACGACTTAACGGTTTTCTATTTTCAGATAAATCTCTTCTTAGCAGTTCAGCAATAATGGAAGTTATCACAAACTGTTTATTTTGTTTTCCAGAATGAATAAATTCAAATAGTTGGCGATGATAGAGGTGTTTGTCTAAACCTTTGGGTCTAATTACAGGAGTAATGCTCGGGTGACGATCAGAGACAATTCCAATATGGTTAATATCAACCTCTGGAAAATGAAATTTAATACCTTTCTCTGAAATCCTGACGCAACGACGGTCATCCTTTATTCTTATTTTTAGTCTCTGTAATATTGAGTCAAGTGCACCAGTATCTCTTCCTAAAAAACCTATATGTAATTCTAGGTAAGGAATTGGCATAACTGCTTCTTCATTTAATGAAAGCATGTAGTCAATTGCATTTAGTGGTTGCATGTTGAGCAGTTCATCTGCCTGGTCTGTATCCGGTACATTAAATTTTATAGAATTATTAATCAAATTGGTTATAATCTGTATCAATCGTACATCGTCCCCAAAGATAGAATTTGGAATAGTCTTATCTGCCTCAAAAACAAGTACCACATCTGTATCTTTATGACTTGTTTTGTAATTATTTTCAATCTGATCGATAATATGATGGAGATTCATTGGGTCGTTAGCCAATTGCAATTTACCTGCTTCTACTCTGGATAAATCTAAAATATCATCGACTATTACTTTTAAATTTCGTCCCGAAATAGCTAAATTTTTTAAATAGTCTTTAACCTTTAACGAAATCTCTTCTTTACTGATTAATTCGGTGTAACCTAATATTACATTTAAAGGATTTCTAACCTCATGACTCATCATTGCAAGAAATCGAGATTTCTGCTCATTGGCAATATCGGCAGCTTTTCTAAGTCTGTGCAATTCTTTGTTTTTCTGGGCAAGTTCTCGCTTTAAAAAAAATAAATCATTCCGCTGTTGATTGAGATGATTTACAAAATTATAAACGTTTGTTCTATCGTTGATGAGTACTGTGACATTATCAGTTGCTTTAAACAAATCTAAATCTATACCATATTCTCTATCATTGGCATTTATAAACATCCCTTCGACTAAATACGGTTCTCTTAAAGGTAAACCTTCTATTGTTCCTAATAAAAAGGGGCAAATGGTATAAATAGAATCGCCAATAGCAAATTGATTTTTGATAAATTGACCAGAAGATACTTTAAGTATATCGCCATTTAAATCTATGATTAATTCTATATGTAAATTGTCAATGTTAGTAGGCTTCATGACTCTATTTGCTCAAAGCTTGTTTGGAAAGTAGTAAAAATGCATCTTCTACATTTGCATTTTCTTTAGCACTAGTAATCAGATTCACAGGGACAGCAAAAGTACTTTTTAGCTCTTGCAATGCTTCTTCAGATAGCAAATCCTTTTTATTACCCACTACAACAATGTTTTCTAACCCTGATAATTGTTTTATGGCTTCTAAATCTTCTGATAAATTGATATATGTTTCTTCTCTGCTTAAATCAAATACATACATGGCAGCGCTAGCTCCCAAAAAGTAAGCCTTAGGGACTTTTTCGTCTTTACTTGTCCCTGCAACATCCCATATCATTAATTTTATCTCATTCTCATCCAACTCGACTACTTTAGAACTTACTCTAACACCAATAGTGCTGATATAGTCTTCTGAAAATTCGTTTAAAACAAACCTTCTCACCAAAGAGGTTTTACCAACACCAAAACTACCAACTAGTAAGACTTTTTTTGCTATCATCAATTTTTTAATTGCGTTACTCTTTTTCGATAAGAATTTTTTCTATCAATTCATTCAATTTAATTTCATTCTCAAGAATCTCTCTCTTCCAAAATATATTTTCTGCCAATGTATTTAAACCTTCTGACAACTCTTCTTTAAATGCTGGAGTGATAACACCAGATGTGGCAACGGCTATATAAATGGAATTATAATTTGCCATAGAAAGCTGAAAAGTTTCGAATTTTATATCTTCTAAATCTTGACCTTCTTTGGAGAAAGCATCTTCTGCAAAAGATTTGATAGCCGTTAACATTCCGGAGACCATATCCTTGTCTGCTATATTTCCCCGACTGTAACTTCCAATTAATAGACCTGTTTGCTTCCCAATTACAAAAACTTCCTCTATCTCAGCCTCAAAAACTTCTTGTAGTACCTCTTTGGCATCGTTAGTATTATCCTTAAACAAACGTTTGATTAATTGATTAAATGAAAATTTATTATTTATGGTATCGTTTATATTATCAGTCAGCTTGGTTATCTCTGCAATGATAAACTTTTTAACAAGTCTTCCCAATATTGGATAAAGCGCTTCTACAACTTCGTCCTGAGACTCTCTTATTTGTACTTTGATAGTTTCGGTAATAACATCTCCAAAATCCTCTGGAAAACTAGATTTGAGTTCATCTATTTTTTTGTCAACGACCGGTGATACTTTTGAATTAAATTTTTTGTTGCTCTCTAAGAATTTTTCTCTTAATCGATGAAATTCTTCTCTATCATCAGTTAATAATAATTCTTTAAGCACCTCAAAACGATTGTTTTTATCATTATTTACAGTCGTTTGTTCCATTTACTCTTGCAACATCAAAGCTATTTTTTCTAGGGCTTTTCCTAGTTTTCTTCTGTCTGCTTTTTTGTCATTTAAATCAGCTAGCCTTTTCTCAAAATCATTTGTTAAATCTAGAATTTTACGTTCCATGAGGCTTTCTAGTTCTGCCAATTTATTCTCCAATGTACTGACAGATTCAGACAACTTCTGGTTACTTAATTGCTCTAATTCGTCAATACGTTTGTAGACATCTGCAAATTCAGAATTGTATTGTTGAATGTTTTCACCAAAGATTAAGTCTCTTACTGCTGCTATTCTATTATCTATAGTTTGAGAGGAATCACTAGCTTTTACTTCCTCGGAATTGTTTTCCATTTTGATTATTTTATAATTAGGGACAAAAAAGTAATTAAACTTACCAAGCAAATATACCCTAAAAAAAGTATTATAATAATATTAACAGAAATTTTTAATTATTCTAAAGTAGAAACACATTTTTTGTTTTGTTGTTAGCAATTCCATTATTTAAAAGCGGTGTATGGATATACTAACAGTGTAGTATTAAGTGGTTGTAGGTCGGCTTACAGCAAAACAATAATTAATCGAATAAGAAGTTATAAATCAACTCGTTAAAATTGATATCCTGAGTTGTTTTTCCAAGAGGAAATCCAACATTAAAAGGATCTGAATTTGGCCAGGTATGACCTCCATTTTCAATTATAATGTGTGAAAGTTTACCAAAATCTTTGATTATCACTGAAGTTTCGTCTTCACTTTTGTTTATGGTTTGTATTTCTGCAATATCTTCAATTTCATTTCTTTGTTTCCAATATTCTATACAATCGTTTACAGAAAGGTAGGCGTTTTCCATCCCGTTTGGATCTACAATTTGATCTGCTGTTCCATGAACATACATCGCTTTTACCGCTTCGGTCGACTGCATTCTTTTCTTCACCTCATCAGGCATTGGAGCGCCAACAGACACAAAGCCTTTGATGGTATTTGGCATCTCTGCAACTAATCTTTGGATAAAAAATCCACCTCTTGAAAGTCCAGTTGCATAAATTCGAGAGGTGTCAATTGGATAGTACTTTTCTAATTTTTCGAGTAAGATTTTCACAAACTCAACATCTTTAGTACCATTATCATAGTCTTGCTCGAAACCAACATTCCAATCGTTATTAATGCCTTGTGGATACACCACAATAAAGCCTTTTTCTTCGGCCAATGCATTGGTTTTGGTATAAAACATATGTTCAAGAGCAGTCATTCCTGAACCGTGGAAATTAAGTAATAAAGGCACTTTTTCTCCTTCATTTATTTTGCTTGAAGCGTAAAGTGTAAACTGTCGAACAGTGTCGTTGGCTTTGACAAATCGTGTTTGCCCAAAAGTGGACGTGATACTAAATAAAAGGATTGCTAATGTTGTTTTGAATGTTTTCATTTTATGTCATTTTTAAATTAATGACGCAAAAGTCCAATAAAAGTAAACACACATCGTCCTAAAATGCAATTCGGTACTTTATTGAAGTAATACCATTTACAACTTGAAATTACCGAAATAAATCGGACTTTTTTCCTTTGTACAGTAATTTCAATTCACAAATGGTATAAGGTTAGATTTTTTGAGCATTAAGCCATGCTTTAGGCGTTTGGCCTTCAATTTTTTTGAAATAAGTATTAAACACACTTTTAGAATTAAATCCGCTATCGTAGGCTAGTCCTAGAATAGTAATATGAGCATGTTTTGGATCTAGTGCAATGCTTTTAAAATGCTTTAATCGGTAAGAATTTATAAAGTCATTAAAATTAACTTTGAAAACCTTGTTGACTAAATAGGAAACTCTATTGGTGTTGATGTTTAAAACTGTCGATACTGCTTTCAAATTTAATTGTGGGTCTAGAAAAGCTTCCTCTTCTTGAAAAAAAGACAGTAATTTTTCTTTTAAAAGGATTAAGTCTTCATCGTTCAATAGTCGATTAGGTTCATCTTTTTTGGTGACCATCACTCCTATTTCAGAAACCGCTAAACTTGATTCATGCAAGAGTTCAAAATCAACTTCCGATTTAAGGACATCCAAAAAAGGATCGTGCCTAAAATTGAGCACTTGTCCTCTTCTTAAGCTTATCTTTTCTTTTAAAATTGTAGCAGCCAATGTATAATTTTTCACATTCGCCAGACCATACAAATCAAATGGAACAATTAGACCATGATTATTTTTATAATCGGACCAAGCTTTTAGAGTGTCTTCAGGGAGTTCCGTTCTTCCTTCATTTATAATTTCGAACAAGAGTTGCTTTTCGGTCTTAAAAGTAGAATCTTTAATGCTTAATTCAAACTCTTTTTTTCTATTTAGCCAAATCAAACAGAAGCTTTGAAGGTGCTGGGCTAATTCGAAGGAAGGGTTTAATATCAATGCATAATTCACCTTGTCCAACGCCTTTTTAAAATCCCTTTGGTTGTAATAAATGTTTGCTAATGTATAATGGTTGTTTGACGAAAGAGGATCGACTTCAATGAGCTTTTGGGCATAAACATGAGCTTTGTCAAATGCGCCAAGAGCAGTGCATAATTCCGTCATCGCTTCAAGCCCATCAATATGTTTTGGGCTTATGTCCAAGACCTGTTTGATATGAATGTAGGCATTTTTAAAATCCCATTCGCCCCAAAAAAATCTACCTACAAAGGACAAAGGATATTCTGGTAAGGTATTATCAATATCTTTAGCAATCATCAAATTGCCAATCGCTAATTCCATAGCTTCTTCTTCAGGCATAAATCCCCAAATGGCCAAAAGCCCGTAGCACTGCAAATTGGCGTAATAAGGCATCGCGTAATTTTTATCCAACGCTATGGCTTGATTGTAGTATGAAATGGCTTCTTTAAAAGCATCTGGCGTCCATTGCAATTGGAGGGAACGTCCTTTTAAATACAATTGATACGCATCGACATCTTGTGTCGAAGGCTTGACAAGGTGTTGTTGAATGTCAAAATGTCCAAAATTATTCCGAACTTCTTCTGCAATTGCTAGGCTGATTTCGTCCTCTAAATCGAAAATATCAATCAACTCGCGGTCGTATTTTTTGGACCAAAAATGCATCCCGTCTTTCGTATCTATCAACTGTGCAGAAATTCTAACCCGCTTTTGGGATTTTCGAATACTCCCTTCCAAAATGGCACTGACTCCAAGTTGTTTACCAATAATTCGCACATCGGTATCTTTTCCTTTAAATACAAAAGAGGAAGTCCGTGCTATAACTTTTAATTGGTCAATTTTTGTTAAAGCATTAATGATTTCCTCTGTAATGCCGTCGCAGAAATACTCGTTTTCTTGATCGTTTGTCCTATTGACAAAAGGTAAAACCGCTATTGAGTTTTTATCGTTCATATCTACACAAAGCTAACTAAAACATGAACACTTATAACTGACTTTGATGGCATATCTATATTTCTTTAGAATCTGAAAACTAATAAACGTTTTCAAAAATATCTAAATTGTGATAGGTAAAAAAATGCGCAGTGAAATTTGCTGAAATTACAGTACTTTAGTCTTAGCTCGGCTTCAAAAATTGGAAGAAATGCAGTTGAATTCTTCTAACTTAAGATGTAAAACAAAATTAAACTCACCGAAATCGCAACAAGGCAAAATTTGCTGATATAAAAATCTAATTGTTTGGCTGACATGGCTTTATGTTTTAAATTAAATGGTTTGATTGTTTTCTATTAAGACGTACTCAACTCTGAAATGTTACAGTCTTTAGGCTTTAATTTCAAAATTATAATTGCTACTTTCTAAAAAATAATTTATTCATAATCCGAACTTTATTAAACCCTAGATGTAAGAATTCCAGAATGATTTAACAATCAAAAAAGCTGTCAACCATTAACTGAAAGGCAAAGCCGATTTTTCTTCATACTTTGACATTCAGACAAGTTATTGTTGAAGTTAAGTGCCTTAAATGATACACATTTATAGTTTAAAAAAGAAAACAAGAATAATTCAAACACGCCTATGTAAGCCAATAATTCTTACATTTGATAAAATAGCATCTTCAATATTAAATTTGTAAAGTGCTAATTTTTAGTAAAGAACATGAAACTTAATCTGAATTCAGAAAATTCTCTAGGCAACCAAAATCATTTCAAAACCTTGGTTGAAGCGTTGGTTACTGTCGGCACGAAAGTGTATTTCGAAAAAGACGAAGAAGTTTTTACCGAAGGTGGTAAAGTCGATTTTATGTTGATTGTAGAAGAAGGCATCTTGAGAACATGGAGGCTTGTAAACGACAAGGAAGTTGTTCTTGGTTTCACCTTTCCAGGCGATTTAGAGACTTCTCCAATTTCTTTTCTCACCTCAACACCAAGTCAAGACACTATAGATGCCATCTGCAACACCACTTGTATAAAAGTGTCCCGTCAAGTATTTTTTGATAAACTTAATGAATTAGATATCCCCGAGGGTATTATTCAGTCTATTCTTTTAGAATACATCGATGTTATGATCAATCGTCATTTGGCGTCGAAAGCATATACTGCCGAAGAGAATTATATAAATCTATTGCTTAAGCAACCCAAACTGGTTAATGAAATCCCTTTAAAAGATGTCGCATCCTTTTTGGGAATTTCCAAAGAACGCTTGAGCAGGATAAGAAAAAAACACGATTTGACTTAAGTCAATTTGAGATACAGAAAGAGGTTTTAGTTTTGCTGAAAAAATATAACTGATGAAAAAATCAACCCTTTTAATTATTCTATTTCACATAGCTAGTTTCTCCTTTGTTTCGGCTCAAAGCACAGAAGAACAACTGGATAAACATTTCATAGCACACCTTTCGGACAATCCCGAACAACCTGTTGCTAACATTTTGGTCTATTTAGAAAATGGAAAGAAGGCGTTCAAATACAACAAAGGCTTTGGTCAGCTATCTGTAAACGATAGTACTGCTGTTCAAAAAGACAGTCCATTTAAAACCGCTAGTGTGACGAAAATGTTTACTGCAACGCTTATTCTTCAGTTGATTGAAGACCAAAAATTCAGTCTGAATGATAAAGTTGTAGATCTCATTGGCGACATAGAGTTTGTTTATTTTGAAAAACTTATGATTTTAAATGGCAAAAATTATGCATTGGAAATCACAGTCCATCAATTATTAAATCATACTTCGGGATTGGCGGATCTTTTTACAGATACCGAAGAAGAGTTTATGGGCAAATTATTCGAAAACCCACAAAAGCAATGGACAACTGAAGACCTTTTTGCTTTATATTACGAGTTTAACTTAAATAATCGTGCTCACTTTATACCTGGCAAAGACTTCTACTATTCGGATATCAATTATTTTCTCCTAGGGCTAATCGTAGAAAAATACTCAAAGCTGTCTTTAGTTCAAGCCTATAGAAAATATATTCTTGAACCTACCGGAATGGAAAACACGTATTTCGAGTATCGAGAAACTTCCAATAACAACTTGTCTTTCCCTAGCTCGTACATTGGAAATATTGAATTAAATAAAGACATCAACACGTCTTTCGATTGGGCTGGCGGCGGATTAGTTTCGACAACTTACGACCTTAATTTGTTTATGAAAGCATTGTTTAATAACAAACTGATAAAAACCAAAAAACTATTTGAAGCAATGATTTCTGAAACAGGAGACCATTATGGTTATGGACTTACCCTTTATAGTTTTGATGATATTCGGTTTTATGGCCATTCTGGTTATTGGGGCAGTAACGTGTTTTATAATCCAGATCTAGAGATAAGTATGATAATTTCAGTGAATCAGACCGATGCTCCATTCAATCATAAAGAATTTTTAAGGAGGATATATGATTTAATAAAGTAAATGTCATTCTCCATAAGCTTTTAAATAACGAATGGTCTATTAAAACTAAACCCTTATAACCTGAGTTCGATTAATATTTTGGTTATAAAAAACAGTATGTCACTGCTTTGCCATGTCAGGCTGAGCGCAGTCAAAGCCAAACTAAAATTATAGACAAAACGCACCCTTCAACTACGCTCAGGAGACAATATTCTATAATTCTAATATAATCATTTGAATATCAATAATATAATAATCGAACTTAGGTTTATACTAACATATCAATGATTCAAACATTGAAAGCTCCCTATTGGACTGCCGTCAGGAATTTCGGGAGATTCAATGACCTCAAAATGCTGTGGTGCTTTCATATACCGTTCTATTTGATAAATCATTTCTTTGCTTATGGATGAATTTTCTTTTTGAAGTTCAACCTTTAGCTGTGATAATTTGAAGTTGACTAAGGCTTTGACTTGTGGTATACTTTTTTTGTTGACATAAAGATTCATGATATGCTTCAACGCATTAAAATTAATCGTGTTTTGAACTTCTTTAAGGTATTCTGATTTTTGATTTTTAAATATAGTTTGTTCAAAAAGTTCTTCAAGAACATCATCGAGTCCTAACAAATCAGGATTTAAAGCCTTCTGCTGAATCAATCTGTTTGCGCGCTCTGGATGAAGTAAAAGTCCAAGAGTCATATCACTTGCTGTAGCCGTTGCGCCTAAAGCATCAAAACTGACACCTGTATTGCTCTTGAACGATTCCCTTGTACGCGAATACCCGAAGGCTCTAGGCGGAAATAATTTAAGCAATTCCTTTGGAATAGCTAAGTGGGTTGCGTCTAAGGTTTTTAAAATGGCTTCAAGCGCATCATTTTGCATGGATTTTGACAAAGTTTCCAATGCTAAAAGCCCACTTCCTTTTGTGGTATAATTGTAGTCTAATCCTCCAACAAGTTTAACCGCAGCTTCTGTTTGGTAGCGATGAAAGAAATACAAAGGCACAAACACATCTTCCAAAATTGAATATGGCTCTCCAGTTCTGATGTTATCTAAAGAAAAATAAGAAATGGCTTGTGCTCTTAACTCAAGAACGCGATTTAATTCGTCTGCCGGATTTTCACCGTTGTCCCATAAATGCGCATAGGCATGAGCACCACCTTGAGCTCTGGCATCGGAGTCGCTTATGAACTGAAGACCATCTTTTTTAGCTTGAGTTAAAACTTCATTTAGAAAATCGTCTTCGGATTGTCCTTGTTTCGGAGTGCCATAACTATAAGCGACAGTGACCTTATCCCACTTGCCAATGCCCGTGTCGTAAGCGTCTGAAAAATCAATTTGATTGTTATTAATTTTTAAAATGGGATGCGGATAATCCATCACACTGGTTCTGCCGTCCGAACTTGAGGCAAAATTGTGAGTAAAACCCAATGTGTGTCCAACCTCATGCGCCGACAATTGTCGAATTCTTGCCAAAGCCATCTCCAACATCGGTTGATAATTGTCATCGGTGTTGCCAAAAGGGCGATTCATTAAAGCTTGTGCGATCATAAAATCTTGTCGAATCCGCAAGCTCCCCAAACTGACATGGCCTTTTAAAATTTCTCCCGTTCGTGGATCTACAACACTTGCGCCATAACTCCAACCTCGCGTTGACCGATGAACCCATTGAATCATATTATACCTTAAATCCAATGGATCTGCATCTTCTGGCAACATTTTGACCTGAAAAGCATCTTTGTACCCAATGGCTTCAAAAGCTTGATTCCACCATCTTGCACCCTCCAATAAAGCGGAGCGAACAGGTTCTGGTGTTCCTGGGTCTAAATAGTAAATGATGGGTTCAATTGCTTCGCTAACTTCGGCTTTAGGGTTCTTTTTTTCTAAACGATGGCGTTGTACAAAGCGTTTGGTAAGCGGTTCGAAAATAGGTGTAGAATAATCTTGATAGGTTAATGGATATACGCCAGATCTTGTGTCGAACTTACGCATTTGAAAACCTTCTTCTGGAAGCTTTACAAAACTATGGTGTTGCACCACAGTGATGTTTGAAGGATCTGGTACAACAGACCTAACATCTCTTCCTTTTGGTGAACCCTTA
>JAUIFC010000136.1 GCA_030429455.1 Bacteroidia bacterium
GGCACTTTACAACATTATCTATTGTTTTGATTTTCTGGACCAACAAGCAGAAGCCATAGAATTCTTAAATGGTTTCTTAGAAAGCAACCCTTATTGCGAAATAGCTTGGCATCAATTAGGAAAGCTTTACTTCGAAATCGGAGAAAACAAAAGAGCCTTACAGGCATTCGATTTTGCCATATACTCCGATGACTATTTTGTGGGTGCTTATCTTGAAAAAGGCAAAGTATTGGAGCGACTCAATAAATTTGAAGAAGCCATTGAAAATTATAAAATTTCAAATCAGCTTGACGATCCAACAGCCTATGCTTACTTGAGAATAGGCAAGTGCTATTTAAGACTCAATAAGCCTGAGGAATCGGTGAAATTTTTCAAAAAAGCAGTTCATGAAGACCCCATGATGGACAAAGCTTGGGCGGCACTTACAGACTTTTACATGAGCAAAAAAGACTATCGCACTGCGCTAACCTTTGTCAACAAAGCCATAAATATTGATATGGAGAATCCGCTCCATTGGAGAAATTATAGCATCATCAACAAAGAATTAGGGAATTCTAAAGAGTTTAAAGTTGGTTTAGAAAATGCCTTACAATTTGGCAATTTCGAATTCGAAAACCTCATCATTCATATTGATCAATGCATTAAAGATGAAGATTGGGGCGATGCCTTGGATACTTTAGACTATGCCAATGACTTTTATAAAAACAATCCAGAAATCCTTCTTAGGATGGTAGGTGTGTTTTTTAATCTTGAAGAATACGAAGAAGCATGGGAGATTTTTCAAGATTTAATATTCAATAATCACAAAAGAATTTTAGCAGATTTATTCCTCTTATTCCCTGAACTTGCAGAGGAAAAGAATTACAAACCATATTACGACAACTTATGAATTGGGAAACAGTAAAAGAATACGAAGATATTACTTACAAAAAATGCAACGGTGTTGCTCGGATAGCATTTAACAGACCAGAAGTACGAAATGCTTTTAGACCAAAAACTGTAGGAGAGCTTTACCAAGCCTTCCTAGATGCGAGAGAAGATGTATCGATAGGAGTTGTGTTATTATCTGCTGAAGGCCCTTCACCCAAAGATGGTGTTTACAGTTTTTGTAGCGGTGGAGATCAAAATGCAAGAGGCCATCAAGGCTATGTAGACGACGATGGAATGCCTCGCCTAAACATACTCGAGGTACAAAGACTTATCAGATTCATGCCTAAAGTTGTTATTGCTGTTGTTCCAGGCTGGGCCGTTGGCGGTGGTCACTCACTTCATACGGTTTGCGATTTGACTTTAGCGAGTAAAGAACATGCGATTTTTAAACAAACCGACGCCGACGTCACCAGTTTTGATGGCGGTTATGGCTCGGCTTATTTGGCAAAAATGGTTGGTCAGAAAAAAGCGAGAGAAATTTTCTTTTTAGGTCGAAATTATTCTGCTCAAGATGCTGTAGACATGGGCATGGCAAATGCCGCGATTCCACATGACAAACTTGAAGAAGAAGCCTACAATTGGGCACAAGAAATTCTTGAAAAATCACCAACATCTATCAAGATGCTTAAATTTGCGTTTAACCTCACTGACGATGGCATGGTGGGACAACAAGTTTTTGCTGGTGAAGCTACTCGTTTAGCCTACATGACAGACGAAGCCAAAGAAGGCCGTAATGCATTTCTAGAAAAAAGAAAACCAAACTTTAAGGACATCAAGTGGATTCCTTAGTTGACAATTGTTGCATCTTCTGGTTTATCAAACAATTCTTTCTTTGGAGGGTTTTCTGAAAGTGTGACATCTAAGAATTGAACCGTACTTCTCAACTCCAATGGTGTATTATTTTCATAGCTATACCAACTGATGCTTTTGGCAATTTTAAACCATTTACGTCTTGCCACCTATCGTACCTGATAAAATGGAAGTCTTTGCTTTTTTGGTTTTTACCAAAAGTTACGGTGTACGACAACCACTCCATATTATAAGTATCCTTATTGAAATACAAAATATATTGATCCTCAGGCGAATCTCCGATGCCATTATCATAAGAGATAAGGATGCCCGGATAAGTTTTTCCTTCAAATTCTAAGGGCTTCACTTCAGAATAAAAGATGCCCTGATCCCCTAAAACGAAAGGCATGGCGTAGAAATAAAACATTAAACCTTTGTAGAATCTGGGATTTCTTTTGTATTCAAAATCGCCTTTATTTATTAGCCAAACATCATGACCATCAAAGCCTATTTGAAAGTTAGGGTTATCTATCAGCTCTTGTCTCGTTTTTAAATGAGTCGTCGTAGTTTCAACGCCATTTTCATTAGAAATCCCAAAACTTAATGATTGCATACTTTCCCAATTCTCATAACCTCCGTGCGTTTCAAAAATTTTAAAAACGTTTTCAGGATAACTATTATCCTTTAGTTTATCGCTGTTAGAATTGGTGGTAAAAGATTCGTTTTGTAAAGTTTTATCATTCTTACAAGATGTAATAATTGCCATTAAAATGATAAAAAATAAGAATTGAGTACTTTTATAAATATTCATTGAATATATAGGTTGTAGGATTAAGGCAAATCTTCATAAAATTTCCCATTGCCTAATTTGCGCTTCATCGAAGAATCCTGTTGGTAAAATATCGTTTTTGTCGAATCAAAAGCTTTAAAACGAATGCCGTTTAAATCGGAAAATGTATGAAAGAAATGTTTTAAATTGTAAGGATTGTCGGGAATAATTTCTCTATCAAAATCTTGTTGAAATGCTGAATTCATCCATATGAAAAAGGGAACTTCATACATGGCTTTTGTGGGATTTTCCTCGGAATGGCCAGAAAAATCAAGACTTTCATAGACCTCTTCGCCATGATCTGAAAAATAAATAATGTAAACAGGATGATTAACATCTTGTATTTTCTCAAAAACAGTTTTTAAAATATAATCATGGTACAAAATCGCATTGTCATAATCATTTGATCGCTGATTGGCCTGAGGATGATTAAAATTTGATGGACTTTGACCCTCAAATTGCTGAAATTGTTCTGGATAACGATCGGCGTACAAAAGATGCGTTCCTAGCGTATGCAATACAATAAATTTCTTTTTAGCATTATCTTTTAACACTTTGTCAAATTCTGGCAAAAGGATGTCATCATGTGGTGTGATAGTACCCGCAAGAGCTGTGTTTTTCAAAACTAAAATGTCACTCGCTTTGGCAATTTTGGTCACCAAACTTTCGAATTCTCCGATTGGTCTTTGATTGGAAAGCCAAAATGTTTTAAATCCTGCTTCATTCATCATCTGGATAATGGAATAATCATTATCTGTTATTAAACCATTCAAAGTCAAGCTGGACTTCAGAGCTCCGATGGTATAGACATGCTCCGACAGCACATTATTATACAGATTTAAATCAGGTTTTATGCTGTCTAAAAACGGTGTGGTTTTTCTACCATAGCCATAGAGGCTCATTCGTTTTCTCGTCGTAGATTCGCCTAAAACGAAAATAAACGTTGCTTCTTCGAATTCTTTTTTAATTTCAAATCCTGGAATATTGGCAATCGACTGATCAATATTATACGATTTCATTTTTTCTTGCTCAATAAAATATTCGTTTACCGAGGTAATCGTCAAATAGAAGAAATTGAACCTTAAAAAATCCTTATAAATCAAATAAGACAAAGGCAACAAAATGCCTAATAGATAAAGCACGAATTGGTATTTAAAACCTTTGTCAATTTTGAGAACAGGACGTTTGAAAACAAAAATAAAAAGTAATACGCAGAAAGCCACAACCATAACGATCACAAAAGAATCTATATAGAATTCTGCAAATTCTCTTGCTTCTGCCACATTGGTTTCTAGCATTATAAATATGGAGGACGAGCTGATATTGGCTTGAAACAAATAGTAATAAAAACTCTCGAAAATATGGTAAATGATAAAAAAAACATATCCTAAAACTTGAATATATTTTTGCAATTTCCCTTTCAATAAAAAGGTAAAACTTAGAAGTATAATTAAAGAAAACGTGTTTTCGACAAAATTTCGAGGAATGATTCTGTTCCATCCAAAACCATAAATCTGAAATCCTAAAGCAAAAAATAGCGGTAAAATCCAAAGTAAAAGTGCAAACCTGTTTTGCTTATCACTTACAGTTTGCTTTATAATCCCGAATAGCTTTATTACCATAGTTCCAAATCTTGCCAATTTCTGAAAATGCAATAACTTTTCTAGCAATTAATTTCCAAATATACCTTATCAACCACAGATAAATCAAATTTTTATGCTGTAAATACTTTTGAGCTACAATTGCCTCTGTGTAAGCTTCAGAATTTTCAAGTGGTGTGGATGTTTCTCCAAAATGCTTCGCCAAAGGTTCAGCGACATACGCAACCTTAAGCCCGTGTCTAATGATATCGTCTCTTAACACTTGTTCTTCACCACAGGCAAATCTTGCACCCAAACCAAAGCAAGTATTAAAAGTTACTGCATATTGCCTTAATAGTTTTGGACGACAGCTTATTTCTATCGAAGACAAACTTTGTTTATGAAGTTTCGCGTTTTGGTAACACGATTCTTTTTGGTAAATCTTGCCAACTTGTCCATTCTCTCTTAAATACTGAAAAGAAATCAAGGCTGCATCTGGAAACATTTGGTAAGCCTTATCAATAATACGGAATGTATTAGATTGATATTCAATATCATCATCGGCAATTATTGCGATATCGGCATTTGTGTGTTGCAAGGCAAGGTTTCTGCTTTTGCTTAAGCCTCTATCAAAAGAATTAAACACTCTAATACGATCAGATTGGCTTGATAATATTCTATCTTTAGTCGTTTGGTTAATGATAAGAAGGTTCAAATCGTTTAAATCCAATTGTTTAAACATCGGATTTAAAAACGCCAAATCTGTTCTGTACATGGTAGAAATAAGAAATTCTACTTTGTAGGGTTTAGAATGTATTTCAGGTTGGTTGTGTTGCATTCTTAAACACCGAACTGTTTAAAATGGTGGTCTAAATGTTTGTACGCCGATTGACCCCACATCCAATGCTCCATTTTACCAAAAACTGGATGATTCCTAGAAGGTTTAAAATGGTCTTCGCTTTTGTGTACTCTGGAAATGAGTTGCTTTAATCTCTGTTTAGCTTCATCGAAATCCGCAGTATCTGTTATGATAAATTCTTTCGCAGTTGGCAAGCCTTTTTTCCAAGGTTTATCATTGTACAATGTAGGTTTAAAGAATTTGACCATTATCTTCATAAAAAAACCTGCCTTTTGAATGCTTTCTTCACCTAAAGCTAGTTTTATTGGTTTTTCTAGATGAATAAGCATTTGACTCACATTCATTTTACCCCATTTGGCCTCATGATTTTCAGACAAATTTTCAAGTCTTTCTAAAATTTCTTCGTAAGCTTTTTGATCGAAAATGATTTTCATAATACAATACTTTTAAAATTTAAACATCACCCTCATTTAGGTCTTTGGTTGAAAAATTGACTTTCTAAAGATAAACAAAATAATAAAAAAGTAAACTATATAAGTTACCGCATGAGCAATAACAACTCCTGATAATTGAAAATAATTCAAGGCAAATATAGCAGTAAAATACAACGATATTGCCAAAAATAAATCTGTAAGTATGTAATGCCAAAACATCTTTTTTGCATGAAACTGATAGACCATTACAAGTGCTAAAACCCGAAAAAAGTCTGCAATAGTCTGCCAACCCACTAAAGACGTTGCTGGCAAAAATTCTTCCGAAGCTATGAGTAAAATAATGTATTTTTTTAATAAAAATATAAGCAGTAAACCAAAGGCAAACAACGGAATGACTTGTTTATAAAATGTGAAGACTACATTTCGAAATTCTAACTGCGAATTTGCCAACACGAGTTTAGGCAGCACATAAAGATTTAATAGCGATTGAATAAAAACCAAATAAAATGTCGATAGCCGAAAATTGACTTCCCAATATCCAGCGGCATCTATATTTAAATGACTAGTGATGTACAAGCGAATCCCAAGATAAACCACTGGAAAACTGATTGCCGATATTAAAGTCATTAATGCATATTCTCCAAAATGTTTTAAATAGTCATTTGAAATATGGCGCGTACTAAAATGCGCTAAAAAATCAAAATGTTTTGATGCAAGCAAAAATGTAAATACCAAACTCATTGAAGGAACGACGATTACAGCCATTAACGCACCTTTTAATCCATAGCTATAAATACAAATCGAAAATAAAACAACATTTAAAATATGAGTAAAAATATTAATGTTGATGACTTTTTTAAACTG
Source organism: Bacteroidia bacterium (assembly GCA_030429455.1). Taxonomy (GTDB): domain Bacteria; phylum Bacteroidota; class Bacteroidia; order Flavobacteriales; family Flavobacteriaceae; genus Psychroflexus. Next base: position 6,286 of record JAUIFC010000136.1, read on the forward strand.
CTCCAACCCTTTTAAGATGGAAATCAGATATGTATCAATAGCATAAATTGGCAACAAAACAGATAGCCATTGGAACACAAATTGGTATTGATTTGAGCTAAAAATCAGATTAGACAAATGGTCTGAAAAAAAATACAACACTGTAAAAACTACAAGACTTGCAATGACCAAAACCAAGAGAAGAGTTGACACAAAAGTCTTGTATTCTTCTTCATTCTTACTTGCTTCTCCTGTATATCTTACAACTGCTTTACTTAATCCCGAAGTCGAAAAATTCTGAAAAACAGACAAAGCATTTCTTAGATTCCCAATTAATGTCACACCTTGAGTACCTAGCAAAACGGCTGAAAGTTTGGAAACTACAAAGCTAGAAATGAGCTTTATAAATATGCTTAAGCTATTATAACTTGTAACCTGAAGTAAGGGGTATTTGGATAAAATCTTTTTTACCGAGTCTAGCATATCAAAATGTCTTTCTAAATATAAGAAAGACCTATCTAATATCTACATACATCCTTTGGTAATCAGGACTTTTTGAACCAGATTCGTCAATTAAACTAAAGTTTAGAGCGTTTTTGGATTTAAACTCTACATCTTGATGCTGTCCTCCACTATCAATACCGGAACCTATTTCTTGTAAAGCTCTCGCTAAAAGTGGCTCCGAAGGATCACCTAAAACACCAAAGTTGAAAAAGTCTTCTTCAAACACAATATCTGGCGGCAAACCATCTTCAAAACCAGTAAAACCTTCTGAATTAGCAATAGTTAGAATTAAAGGCTGAAGCGCATAAAAATGATTGATGTTTACATTTTGTCTTGTAAAATCTTCCGAGTCATACAATGTGGTGGACCCTTGAAATTTGCCAGTCGTTTCTGTTCCGATATGAATAACTTCGATGTATGGATTCAGTGCATTGATAACTAACTCACTAGCACTAGCTGTCGAACCTGTGGTAAGGACATAAACTCTGTCCAAATTTAAACTATTAACCAACTCTCCATCTGCAGTTTGATTATCAAAATTGATAATTACATCGTCAAAATTTTCATTAAAAACTTGTATTCCAAATACTTGTCCATCGAATTGACCTGTAATCATCGAAGCTAAATCGTTGGCTGTAGCTACACTTCCTCCACTATTATACCTTAAATCTAAAACTAAATCTGTAACAGCATTGGCTTTAAAATCTGCAAAGACTTGATTGAGTTCAGATTCAAAATTAGATCGGAAATTGTTGTACATCAAATAACCTACATTTTGACCATTTACATCAATAATAGACGACAGATGAATTGGGTTTTCGGACAACTCTGATTTGGTAAGTGTAATACTTTGCCCATTGGCAACAAGTGCATTATCAACAAGTTCTGCCAATCCAATGGTATAGGTGACAGGATCCAACAATTCTACAAAATTTGTGTCTGTAATTTGCACACCATCCACTTGAGTAAAGACCATGCCTCGTTCTACACCTTGTTCTTCTGCCGACGAATTGGGAACAACATACCGAACCACGCCAAAAACTTGATCGGTTCCAGTTATTCTTACCAATCCAAATCGCATACCATTGGCGATAGAACTCCCTTGAAAACTTGCTTCTAAAACACGATAATCTTCTACAATAATGCTAAACCGATCTGTCGCTATGGTAAGTGCATCAAACAAATCTTCTGGAGTTTCAAAAGCATTTAAAAAATTGGTGTAATCTTCGTTTCCAGAAAAATCATCTACAGAAAGATTAGGAACTTGGCTCTTATAAAAGTAGAAAATGTTCATGGCTTTCCACACAAAATCATTGATTTCCAGATTACCCGCAGGCACTCTGACATCGTCGTTATCTTCTGCACATCCAACAAACACCAACGTAAACACGGACAACATTGCAATAGAGAAAATCTTCTTCATAAAATCTTTTTTTTATAAACTCTTACAAATAAAATAAATTGTTCTAAAACTAAGAAGGAATTAAACTTGTAAAACACCTAGATTAAATTTCTTTTCGATTGGCGCATGATTGGCCACTTCGATGCCTGTGGAAATCCATTTTCTCGTGTCTAAGGGATTGATAACCGCATCGGTCCAAATTCTTGCTGCCGCATAATACGGACTCGTTTGCTCATCATAATTAGTCTTGATCTTATCAAATAACTCTTTTTCCTTTTCTTTTGAAATTTCCTCGCCTTTTGCTTTAAGTCTTGAGGTTTCGATCTGCAATAAAACTTTTGCAGCAGAATTTCCACTCATCACAGCCAATTCGGCACTTGGCCACGCGACAATAAATCTTGGATCATAAGCTTTTCCGCACATGGCATAATTTCCTGCTCCGTACGAGTTTCCTATGACAATCGTAAATTTTGGAACAACCGAATTACTTACCGCATTAACCATTTTGGCGCCATCTTTTATAATGCCGCCATGCTCGCTTTTACTACCAACCATAAATCCTGTTACATCTTGTAGAAACACTAACGGAATTTTCTTTTGGTTGCAGTTGGAAATAAATCGGGTCGCTTTATCCGCAGAATCGCTGTAAATCACACCACCAAACTGCATTTCTCCACGTTTGCTTTTTACAATTTTACGCTGATTCGCGACAATGCCTACTGCCCAACCGTCGATTCTCGCATAACCCGTTATGATGGTTTGCCCATAACCTGCTTTATATTCTTCAAATTCAGAATTATCAACCAATCGTTTGATTATTGGCATCATATCGTATTGGTCACTTCTTTTTGCTGGAAGCAATCCGAAGATGTCATTTTCGTTTTCAATTGGTTTTTTAGGTTTTACTCTATTGAAACCAGCTTTTTCAAATTCTCCAATTTTATCAAAAATAGTTTTAATGGTATTTAAAGCGTCCTTATCGTCTTTTGCCTTGTAGTCTGTCACTCCGCTGATCTCGCAATGTGTCGTTGCGCCACCTAAGGTTTCGTTATCTATGCTCTCGCCAATAGCGGCTTTTACCAAATAACTTCCTGCAAGAAAAATACTGCCTGTTTTGTCGACAATCAAGGCTTCGTCACTCATGATTGGCAAATACGCGCCGCCCGCCACACAACTGCCCATCACAGCAGAAATCTGAGTAATACCCATGCTGCTCATAATGGCATTATTTCTAAAAATTCGTCCAAAATGTTCTTTGTCTGGAAAAATTTCATCTTGCATTGGCAAGTAAACGCCCGCACTATCAACCAGATAAATTATGGGTAATCTATTTTCAATTGAAATTTCTTGAGCTCTCAAATTTTTTTTCCCTGTAATAGGAAACCATGCTCCAGCTTTTACAGTAGCATCGTTTGCCACAATGATGGCTTTCTTACCAGACACATTTCCAATCTTGACGACAACGCCACCGCTTGGGCATCCACCATGTTCTTTGTACATACCTTCGCCGGCAAAAGCACCAATTTCGATACAAGCTTTTGGGTCATCAACTAAATAATCGATGCGCTCTCTTGCTGTTAGCTTTCCTTTAGAATGGTGTTTGTCAATTTTCTTTTGTCCACCACCTTTGTAGATTCTTTTTAATTTATAATTTAAATCTGCTGCAAGTAATTTGTTGTGATCCTCGTTTTTATTGAATTTAATATCCATGTAAAGCGGCTAAATTGATTTGAAAACGAAAATACGAAAAGCTTATAGTATGACGTTGCCAAAGTTTTTATAAATGTAAGTTGAATAAAAATGCTTCAACCCTATTTATGAAGTTGATTTTAATGTGTTGAAATTCATAATTGAGTTGTGACACAAAATTTGTTGAAGCGAAATATATGTATTTTAATTTTCTTAGATGGATGAAAGAAACAATTACAATGCCTAAAATAGATGGATTGATGAAAAAATAGATTTTTGAAACAAATGTTTGGAATTTGGCGTAAATATGAGCAACAAACAATGAGGACTTATGCCCACTGAATAATTAACCAAAAAGTTTAACTTCTATGAATTTGACCAATATTAAGACCAAATTAAACCAGCCAATCGATATCGCAGGTCTGGTTTATATTCGAATTGCTTTTGGATTAATTTTGTTGATTGAAGTTATCAGGTATTTCAATCATAACTGGATTGAGCGCTATTTTATAGAACCTAAAATGTATTTTCCTTACGAAGGTTTTTACTGGCTTCACCTTGGGGTGGCGATGGCATGTACTATCATTTTATTGCATTGGGTATTTTAGCCCTTTTTATTGCCATTGGGTTTTTGTACCAAATAAGCACAATTTTATTCTTTTTAGGATTTAGTTTTATTTTTCTATTGGACAAATCCACTTACCTCAACCATTTCTATCTAATTGTTTTACTGAGTTTTATCATGATT
>JAUIFC010000137.1 GCA_030429455.1 Bacteroidia bacterium
GAATTTTTTACAAACTTTTAGCTGAATCGACCAGGTTCCAGCCTGCCCCGAAGCATTTCGGGGTTCAACCCAATTTTTCATTGTTCGTCCTGCGGACGCAACGAAAACTTAGTTGTTGCCTACAGTATTTTTTATTTAGTTCTATTTTCGAACATCAAATTCAGCAAAAATCGGGAAACTTAAAATTTCATTTTCTAATTCGAGTTCAGCAGTCAAATCAATTTTATTATCATAAATAGATTTAGGTGTGAATGAGTAAAAAAATTCCGTTGTATTTAAATCCTCCATTATTAATTTTCGTCCATCTGCGCCAAAATTAAAAACATCAAATCTGGGTATTGTGTCTTTAGTTATTAATGAAATTTTTATTCGCTCTTCTTTGCCCACAGTGAGGTATTCAGTTTCAATAGAAGCAACAAAATACGATGAAGTCAATTTCTTAACCAAATTTTGATTAATCTTATTTTTGAGTTCAGCATTTTCGATTTTCAGCTCATTAATTTTACCTTCTAATATTTTTATTTTATCATTTTTGCATGATATTGCTATAATAACAATGATTAGAATTATAAGTAGTTTTTTCATGTTCATATTGTAGGCTACTAGCATATATCCACAAAAATACACCACTTTTTTATGTTCTTTGTTTATAAAGACCTTCTATTTTCAAGTTTTTTTGGTAGTGTAATATGCGAGTTTATCCGTAACAGGCTATGTGTTGTTCATCTCAAACGATTGTTTAGAACGATGATCTTAAAAAATAAATAGTTGAGGACTATGTTTTATAAAAAGCATGGCAAAGAAGGACAAAAGACTAAGAAATAACTAGAATTGAGACTCCTCTGATCATGGAACTTGGATATTTTGTAAATACATAATTCCTATTGAGTTTCCTTTTAAACATAAACCTTAAACCATTAATCTTCAGTTTGGTAGTCTTCAGGAAAAGCTTTTAAGACTTCTCTTGCCAAATCCCATCGGTTAAAGCCTTGTTTACCATGATCCAAACCACGTCTTACAATTACCAAATCGTGAGAAGGGACGATAATGACATATTGCCCACGATTACCAGCAGTTGCATAAGCATCTTTTGGAACATCATTTCTGCCGTCTGGAACAAGCCAAAACTGTCCACCATAAAAGTTACCTCGCTCTGAAGTCGATGCGGCGGGCGTCCGGACAAAGTCTATCCATTCTTTGGAAATAATCTGTTCTCCATTCCACATTCCGTTTTGCTCATATAACATTCCAAATCGGGCTAAATCTCTTGCATTTGTATAAACTTGACTGCTAAATATAAAGTCTCCAAATCGATCTGTACTTGGAAATGTATGTCGCATGCCCAACTTGTCGAACAATGCTTTTCTCGGAAACTGTAAATAGGTTTTGTTGTCTTCAAGGGCATTTTTCATGGCCAAAAGTGCAAGAATTGTGTCGTAATTTTCATAATCCCAATAGCTACCTGGCTCTCGAATTAATCCTCTATTTCTTGCGCCGTTTACAGAACTTGCTCCAGCCCAATAGGATAATCCTGAGCCTGTAGCATATTCCATTTTTCTATTATCCACAGTATATAATCCGCTAGACATGTTTAATACATGACGTAGAGTAATCGCATTTCTAGGGTCGTTTTCTGCATTTACTTCTTTCGGCAACCAGTCTATTCCAAGTGGTGCGTCTAGTTCTAGTTGGCCTTGGTCTACTAAAATACCTATCAAGGTTGCGGCGATACTTTTGGCCGTGGACCACGTTCGTGTTTTGGTATGCATATCGACACCTTCAGCATATCGCTCATGAATAATTTGCCCCTTGTGAACGACCATTAGGCTTAAGGTTACTTGCTCTGGCGTTTCTCTTTCAAAAGACCAGGTTGATGCTTCTTCTAAGTGTTTTTTATTTATATATTTTGGAAGTTTTTGTTTTTTAATCAAATCTCCTTCAGGCCAAGCTAGTTGCGACGCATCAGTAGGCAGTGGAGCAAGAGTTTGAATTGGCAAGTCGTTTACAACATCAAAAGTTTGGTCTGGCGCCAAAATGATGCAGCCTATGCCTTCTCTAAACGCCGCACGCATGACTGGCATATTCTGGTTATCGCCAATGGCAACTGTTTTTGCATTCCAATCGATGGAATAACTGCCGCCTTGAGCTGTTCCAATGGGTTGTTTTAAGTATTTTAATTCCTGATCGAATACTTGTTCGATTGTTCTGTCTGATGTAAAAAGTCCATTACAAGTTAAAATCGCTTGGACTCCTCTTTGAATCATATCTCGATTTGAAGCAGAATAATCGTAGGACTCTACTTGTTGTGCCAAAGCGGTTGTAGATGCAAAAAACAATACAACCAACACCTTAATAAAATTGTTCATAGACTTTAGTTTTGTATTACCTTTTTAGGCAAATTATAGTTTTATTTTCAAATATTGGTATAACAAGGCTGTTGATATGGCAAGCCCAAAACTTAGTAGTGTTCCGATTAAAACATATTCGGTTAACTTTCTATCTTTTGCTCTCGAAAGGTCACTAAATCTAAACACTGATTTAGCAGCAATTAATAATCCAAGCGCGCTCCATTGGTTTAGAACAATAAAGGTAAACACAAATAAACGCTCCAAAATTCCGATATATTTTCCAGCACTTTGCAATGAATCTTTGGGGTTGTCCTCGATCATTTCCCACTTACTCATTATTGTTTTCATTACAATAGAGGAAACGAATGTTAACAACAGAATGGAAAGCAGTATTAACAAATAATCTTGAGAATATATCTTACCAAATTCAATTTCATCGGGATAATTGATGTACAACACCAAGCCAATAACAAGCAAATGAAATGCTTGATCAAATGCAAATACCAATCTAGAATTCAATACGCCATCCAAGTTCAGTTTTAACAAATCGATTATCAAATGGCTGAACACTATAAGGCTAATTGACAGCCATAAAGACCACTTAAATTGAAGCATTACAAGAAGCGAAACTAAGTGAACCAAACCATGCAGATAAAGGTATATTGATTTGTGTTTTCTTCTTTTTTTGCTTTCTACCCAACGGGTTGGTTGAAAAACGAAGTCTCCTAATACATGAGCAATTACTAATTTTATACCTAAAGCGATCATTATTTTGAAATATTTTTTTTGTAAAACTCATTCATTTTTATCAATTCGTCAAATCCACCTCTTTTAAGCGCTTCACTTATGCTACTTTGTGATTTATGAAGCAGCTTAGCGATGTCCTGTTGATTTTTATTTGGGTGTTCTATTGCTGTTTTAATTACTTCTGAAACTGTGCTACTCCAATTGTTTGTCGTTAATAAATATAAACTAAACATTAGATTCAAGGTTTGGTCTAGTGTTGAATTATTGGACTTTATAGCCATGGTTTGTTTGTTCAAACCTTCAAAACATTCACCTGAATTTATGTATGCCGTGCCATTGGATTCTGTAATTTTTGATGAAGTGTATTTTTCCTCTCCTAAACCAATGGCAATTCGGACATCGTGCACTTTTGATTGCTTGATTGTCGATTTGATATGATGTGTGGCGAGCAATGCCTTCTCCGGTGGTAATGACAATTGAAAGCTGTCACCTCTGTATATTTCCCAATCTTTTGGTTCATTCCCATATTGATTTAGAGTGTCTTTTAAAGGATTCATCCAATGCTCGATGTTGCCTTGTCGAGAATTTATTATATCACCAGTTATCACGGCTATCATCAGTTCGTTTTTTTCAAAGATATCGGATTTATAACCGATATGCAAGTTTATCGGCTTAAAAGCCGATATATGCATTTATCGGATTATGAGCCGATAATTTGAATTATCGGATTAACAGCCGATATTATGATACAAATCAGAAAAACGCCTATCCTTTTCATCTCCATAGAATTTATACTCTACTCCACTTAAAGTAACAAAGGCTAAAAACGAAATAAGCAAATTAACCCATTGAACATTAACTTATTGAAAACATATTTGTTATACGTCTATTTCAAAATATTTCAACAGTTCTTTGTAGTTGTCTTGCGCAGACAAACAAGTATCTGTTAAATAGCCTTTAACTTTTGGATACTCGGATAAACCTCTGTAATAGAAAAACTTGAACTCATCTTGAATGATAAAAGGCACAAAATTATGACGTAAACATTCTTTAAACATTATAAGCCTTCCTACTCTACCATTTCCATCTTGAAATGGATGAATTTTTTCAAATTTGTAATGAAAATCTATAATGTCTAAAAACTCCGTATTTTCTTTCGCTTGATAATCCGTTAGTAAATTATCCATATGGCTTTTTACTTCACTTGGTTTAGAAGTTTCGATTCCTCCAACTACATTGGGTTTTAATTTGTATTCGCCGATGTTGAACCAATCTTTTTTCGCATCAGAGGTATTAAATTTTAAAATTTTATGAAATTCCTTTACATGTGCTTCAGACAAAGGCTCTTCCACAATATCCAACATATAATCAAAACAGTTAAAATGATTCACCGTTTCTAGAATATCGTCAATGTTTGTCGCATTTTCTCCGTCCTCTGTAAAAAAGGTATTCGTTTCATAAATATATCTTGTCTGTTCTTCCGATAATTTACTTCCTTCAATTCGATTTGTATTATAGGTCAGTTTTATTTGTGTTTTGTGATATATTCCGCCTTTTAAACTGCTTAATTTTTCCTCTTGCAATACCTTTAAAAGATGATTCATTCTTATTTCTTTATTTCAAACCCTAGCAAACGAAAATTCAAAATCCTGTTTTACAAGGTTTTCATTTATAATCGACAACTCACAAGATCATTCAAATTTAGAGATTTGTTTTGTATTTCGCTGAGTTAAGGCTAATTTTCTTTTTTTGATTTATACCATTTATAACTAGAAACTACAAATGGTATTAGATATAAATAGTTCTTATAATTCTACAAAATATTGTCCTAGATAAAGGTGGTCAAATTTGGAAAACTATGGAAATAATGTAAATCTTTATAGATTACGCTATAACACTGATTTCCAATACATTTTCAACATGAAAAATAATATATAAACTGCTTTTAATTCAACTTAAAAAGAACTTTAAGGTAAAAATGTCGAGGCAAACTCGGGTAAAAATAACGTGGAGCATTATTTCCAAAACCTACAGCATTGGGTAAAACACTGGCGGCAAAATTTTCGTCTAAAAGGTTATTAATACCAAATTGAAATGTGGTTGACGTATTGAAAATCGTCGTCAAATAACTCGATCTAAAATTAAAAAAATGGTAAGCCTCACTGTACAGCGTGTTAGCATTATTAAGAGGCATCTCATCCACAAACTCCGCATCAAAACCAAGGTTTAATTTATTGCTTATCAAGACATTAAACCCAAAATTAACATCGTAATCTGGAACGGCTGGAATACGATTGCCCGAAAAGTCTTCGGTATCGTCAACAAAATCTGTAAATTCAAATCGATTTAAGGTTAGGCTGGAATAAAGATTTAGAAGAATTTTGTCTGTGAAATTTACACTGTAATTTGCAGAAAACTCAATGCCTTGGTAAGTGGTTTCGCCAGCATTAATGCCAATAAACCTGTCCTCTTCGATGCGTCGAGCAACTATAAGATCTTCAATATCCATCTGAAAAACATTCAACTGAAGATTTAAACCCGATTGTTGTGGCGACCATAATAATCCAAGCTCATAATTATGGCCGTATGAAGGGTTCAAATTGGCATTAAAAAAGCCTTCGCTGTCTAAACTTTCGTCTGAAGTTGGCGTAGCAATCCCCATGCTGTAATTTCCAAAAAATTCTAAAGATTCTAAAGCTTGATAGGCCAAATTTAGATTTGGCAACACCACTGGATTATACCTGAGCTCACTGCTCTTATCCATATCATTTTCCTGAAACTCATCATCAGTATTGTAAGATGCATAATTTAAATTAAGTCCAAATTCTATATCCAACTTGTCCAAAACAGCAAATTCAACTTGAGCAAAAGCGTTGGCTCTGAACCTGTTTTGTGAAAAGGCATTTACCAAATCGCCTTGAATGCTTTCGCGTTCGGGTGTATTGCGGTATAAATTGTCAAAATTTTGAACTGAATAATAATCGTTTTGCAACTCAACGCCAACCTGATAGTTTATTTTCTTTTCATTTAAAACAAACGAAGAGGCGAAGGTACTTCTCAAGCCAAATCCAATTACATCTTCGTCTAATATATCAAATGGTCTTGGTTCAAAACCATCTCTGTAATTTAAAAAAATGGCGGTGCTCCAAAGTTTATCATCGGCTACATGATACTTCATAGTCGACGCGAGAAGAAATTTGTTATAAGATTCAAAACCAGCACTTTGAAACCAGTTAGAAGCGGCATTTTGAGGCTTAGATTCAAAATCTGAAAGTGTCAACGAACTTGGTATAAATGCTTTTAATCGTGTTCCAATAAACATGTGCTCCAAGCTCCATTTTTCGTTGAAGCTTGTCTTTGTAAAAAGAGACAGGTTTTGTCGTTCGTATTCTGAGTTTTGCCTGTATTCATCGGAGTCCATCTGATTATAAAACAATTGGATGTTTGTCTTGTCTAAATCTGTTGACGCATTTGCCGAAATAAACTTTCGCTCAAAACTTCCAACACCAAGTGACAAACCGAATGGATTGTTGTTCGATTTGGTCGAAAACTGAATGGTGCCTCCCAAATTACCTCCAAAATTCGTTGCTTTAGGTCCTTTAATTACGTTTATAGAGCCAATTGAATTCATATCAAAATCGTCCAACACCGATTCGCCATTTGCATCTGTCATAGGCACGTCGTTGACGTACAGTTTTAATCGATTAGTTGAAAACTGTGATCTCGACCCAACGCCTCTTATGGTAATTCGACTTGTATTTAAGGCACCTTGTTGCATGTTTACCCCAGCAATTCGATTAATAATTGGGGTTAAAATCACAGCATCGTTGCTCATAATTTCTTCACTTGAAATACGCTGTGTTTTAAACTTATTTAACGGATCAAGAGTTGTCGATAAAGTGACCGTGTCGAGTTGAGTAGATGTCTTTTCTAGTTTTTGAGCGTAAAAGTTAAAACCAGAAATAATGAATGCTAATAAAAGGACTTTTTTCAATATTTTGTTTTTGCCAAAACTAGGTCAAATGAGTATACTTCGGTGACATGTTATAATTTTGCAAACACTTTTTTATATAAAAATGATGCGTATAAAATATTGTGATGTTTGCAGGAAAGATTTCTCTACGATGTTTAGAATACAATATAAACATCCTTTAAAATGGATTTTTGTCTGCGAATCATGCTTACTCAAAGTAAAGCCAGATAATCCGAATTACAAATATGGAGGAACTTGGAAAAAATAGTTTTAAAACTGATGAAAATGCAGTCTCAATGATTTTTAGTACATTTAAGCTATGAAATTTAAACCCATACTTATGCTTCTGCTCATTGCACTTACAGTATTAGGTTGTAATGCCTTGAAGCAAGATAAGACCTTTAAGTTGGATAAAAACGATGCTGTCGCTTACGACACTATTGAAATTGCCAATGATAGCCTCGAGTATAAAATTATAATTTTAGAAGTTGGGTTTAATGCTTGGCTAACCACACAGCGGCCGCGTGGTTTTTTCTCTCAACAGTATTTAGAAAATAGAAATGTTTTTTATGTCAATGAGTACAACAACAGAGTGAATGAACCAAGCCGATTTTCACGCGACTTATACCCTTTTATTATAGATTACTTGCCTCGTGTTGATTATGGTTATGAGGTTAACTATCTGCTCTACCACTATTTTTTGTTCTTTGAAGAAAAGTACAATCAAAACTTAGGCTATTTTAATAGGAATTGAAAGTTATTTTGAATTAATCCTTCGTTAACTTCAATACAAATAATTTGCGTACTAACGTTTTAAAGTAAAATGTCCATTCACACTTCCGCCGGAGGTTAATTGGATTTTATACCAATACTCCTGAGAAGGCAATGGATTGCCCTTATAAGTCCCGTCCCAACCAACGTCCTGAGGAAAAAGTTGGGTAATAAATTTACCATACCGGTCAAAAATAGAGACAAACTCTATTCCTGCAATTTTTAATTCTCTATTGCCTTTTACCTGCCAAAAGTCATTAAAACCATCAGCATTTGGTGTGAAAAAATCAGGTATTTCCAATGCTGTAAAACTCAATTCAACAACGCCACAGCCATTTTTGTCTCTTACTCTAATTATATTATCGGCAGAAATCACACTAAAAACGTTGTTATCTACATAATTAAAATCGTTTAAAGCATATTCGTAATCACCACTTCCCACGGCTGTAATGACCAATTCGTTATTGCTGTTGCCTGCAAATCCGTTTTGCGTGAATGAAACTTCGGCTATACCAGAAGCAATTACATTAAATATTTTAAAATTGGAACAAACAATTTCTTGTCCATTTATAGTTTGAACACTCGTAACATCCACTCTATAGGTTCCAGGAGTGGTAATACTAATTTCTTTAGAAGTTTCACCCGTTTCCCACTCGTAAAAAACTTCAGCTTGATTGTTTTCAATTTCGGCTGAAAGCACAATACTATCTCCCGCATTTTCGCATATCAAAAATGTCGTGGAACTGTCAATAAACTCGGGCGCGGGAATTCGCTGAAGAGTAACTGGAACTAATCCTACACAAGATGCTTGATCATTTATTCTAGCAAAAAGGGTTAATGGCAATAAATCTGTTTCGATTTGTAAAAATCCCAAAGTAATCAAGTTAGTTTGACTGATGGCGTCGGCTTGTGAAGGATAAAAATCTATATCACTACCTTCCACTTGATAAAATTCGGAAATACTAAATTTAATACTTTGTGTTGAAGGAAATGTCGTTGGCGATGTTTCGTTCGACGGACAAACCGTTACCGTATATGGTTCAAAGAGCAAAGATTCAGCAAGAAGTTGAACAGCAGCGACGATTTTACAATTATTAGGATTGATAGCTTCAAAATATACAGTTTGGTCAGTTTCAGAATTTTCGTAGGAATTTGGTGATGCTATTGGATTTATACTTTGAATAGCATCATTTTCAGTCGTGTAAAAATTCAATATTTGAAGAGAACTATCGATTTCAACTGAAATATCAAATAAGTTGAATACTCCAAAACCGCTATTATCCGTACAAGTCGCAATGCTTAGATCATCAGGGACAGTAATTAAATCGTAAAAAATCTGAACTTGATCTTCTGCTGTACAGCCACTCGGCAAATCGACTTCAACCGTGTAAAGACCAGCACCAAAACCATCTTCTGAAACCAAAATATTATCATCCGTATCGTTAATTAATTGTCCATCATAAAACCATCGAATGGCTATAGCCTCATCATTTTCAATTTGTAAGCTAATCGCCTCATCTTTGCATAAGGTCTGGTCTTGTCCTAAATCTATACCAATGTTGAATGAATTGGCTTCAATAAAAACAGCGGAATCAAATCTGTAGTTAGTTTCATCGGCAATTACCAATTTTACTTCATAAGTTTGTCCAACAAGCACGTCGGTTTCTGCGGTCAAAATAGCCGTTTGTCCATTAAAATTTATTGGAGAATCAAAGCCATTAAATTGCCCAAAATATTCTTCGTTTATTGCAGGACATTCACCTGGAATTTCTGGTCTAACGGTGGTGACCTGAACAGGTGTGTTGGTTCCTGGAATCAATGCAAGGTTTTGGTATTGGCCACCTAAAGGCCTAATGAGAAATGCAAAAGCATCGGAAAAAAGACATGTCGTTGCGTTATTTTCTCGGTACTCTTCACTCGCAAAAATATATCGAAAATTTATACTACTGGCTTGGGGAACAAATGTAAATTCGAGGATTGTTGCGTTTATGGTGTTTGAAATACCTAAACTATTTTCCAAATCCAGATCACCATTCCAGTTTGGGGCATCATCATCGCTTAGACTGTTATTTGGCCCTGGAACGTTGCTCAACCTTCCTGTAGATAAGACTATTCCTTCATCAAAAGGAAATCCAGAATTATTGGATTGAAAATAACCGTAACTTAATTCTCCATTAGAGAAATTACCAGAAATTGCAGACGTAAAATTGATGTTATCTACACAATTTGTTCCAAACAAGACATCTTCAATAAGCTCTTGATTTGAAAAAGTATTGTCCGATACACTAATGTTTTGACTTACAGCAACAGAACATGAAAAAACCAGAAAAAATTTAATTAAAACTTTTAAATTCAATTGAAAAATATAAAATTAAACTCTAACGGTTGAAGGCACCAAAACCGTATAATCACCATTATTTCGGATAACATCTCGAACAATGGAAGATGAGATATAACTCTTGCCACTTGATGTCAGCAAAAAAACAGTTTCTATAGATTCAAGACGTCTATTGGTATGCGCTATTGCTTTTTCGAATTCGAAATCTGCTGGATTTCTTAAACCCCTAAGGATAAATTCTGCATTATTTTTTTTGCAATAATCAACAGTAAGACCTTTAAATGTATCAACTTTTATTTTGTGATTACCTTTAAATGTTT
>JAUIFC010000138.1 GCA_030429455.1 Bacteroidia bacterium
CTCATCATTCGCAAAGGATCGTCAGAAAAAGTGATTTCTGGCTCCAATGGCGTTTTGATAATTCCATTTTGCAAATCATTAAATCCACTAAAAGGATCTAAAAGTTTACCAAAACTGTTTTTATTAAGTTGAAGTGCCAAAGCATTTATGGTGAAGTCTCTTCTATTTTGGTCATCCTTTAACGTCCCTGGAGAAACCGACGGATTTCTGCTGTCCTTAGAATAAGACTCCTTTCTGGCACCAACAAATTCGATATCCACGTTTTGATATCGTAACATCGCCGTGCCATAGCGTTTAAATACATTAACTTGCTTTTGGGTTAAACCCAATTCTTCAGCAACTCTTCTTGCCAATACAATTCCATCTCCAACACAAACAATATCAATATCTTTGGCTTGCCCTCTTTTGAGAAAAAAGTCTCTTACAAACCCACCAATTACATAGGTTTCGAGTTGAAGTCGGTCTGCTACTTTAGAAATTTTTTCAAAAACAGGAAGGCTTAAAGCTGAAGTATAAAATGGCATTTGGATAAACTGACTTAGGATAATTTACTTTTAAAAAACTTAAATAAATCATGTATTTCGGCAACAAAATTACAATATAATTTGCGCTTTTATCATGTCTTTTTGTACATCTTGGACGGATTCGCTCTGATAGACTAAATTTAATAGCCAAAATTAAACTAGAACCAAAATGTCTCATTTGTTCTACTAAATTTAAAATCATGAATATAATTCTATATTTGTTTTCTGCTAATACGTTTTAAATAAAAATAATGGCTAAAAAAACAATTTATGTCCTGCATAAAAACGGTGCGAATAGTCATTACAGTGGTTTGAAATACTTGCTTGAACAAGAAGATATAAATCTGAAATTCAGAGAATTTTCTGTTTTTAGTAAATTTTTTAAATCTTTAAAAACACTGAATTTTAACCTATTTAAGAAACAATGTATCAACCTCGGATTTTTGATTAAACTGCTTTATTCTAAAAACCAAAAGGTTGTTTTGGGAATTGCCCCATTTGACCATAAATTAATCCGACTACTTAGAGTTTTAAAATCTCACCAAATCTATTACCATACGTCTTGGACTTGTTGGGATGGAACCTTTCAACCAAAATCCAAAAAAAACTCACCTAAAGTAAAAAAAGCCTGGAGAGATTTCTTAGAATCCAACACCAAACATATTTTTTGTGTCTCAAATACCAGCAAGAATGAAATTTTAAAAAATTATGAATTTAACGCCAATAAAATTTCTGAAGTTTACCATGCTGTTGATGCTGCTTTTTTTGATAATAGCAAGACATTGATTAAGGAGAAATTGAGTTTTATTTATGTTGGCAGACTTGTAAAAGAAAAAGGAATTGAGGAATTATTGGACTATTTTTCAAAAGAAAAAAAATCCAAACTCAGCATACTAGGTTCTGGAAAACTAGAAAATAGCGTTCAAATGTATTCTAACAAGCACAAAAACATCTCGTTTTACTCCTATACGAATGACAAATCTAAAATTGCTGAACTAATTTCTAATCACGAATATTTTGTTTTAAATTCAAAAAAAAGCAAAAAATGGGAAGAGCTTTTTGGCTTGGCTCTTATTGAAAGCATGGCTCAAGGTACAGTGCCAGTATCTTCAAATCATACAGGACCTAAAGAAGTGGTCGGTACTGAAAACGGTTATTTGTTTAACGAGGGAAATCTGAAAACAACATTGGACAATATAATAGGTCAGGAAAAATCGATTGAAGAATTAAGCCAATTGGTCAAAAAAAATGCTGAGTTTTACAAAGTGGAAAATATCTCTAAATTTTGGAAACCGATTTTAAATTAAAAAGATGTTAGATGTCAGTGTCATAGTCGTGAATTTTAATACGTCGAGTTTTACCTACGATGCTGTAAAATCCATTTTCGAATTTCAAAACGACAACACATTACAATATGAAATTGTTGTAGTAGATAACAATTCTAAAATTGAAGATTTTAAAAATTTAGCTTCACAACTTAAAACGCTAAATAAAACCAATCTTAAGCTTATTCGCAGTAAAATAAATGGAGGCTTTAGCAAAGGGAACATGATGGGCGTTCAAGTTTGTTCGCCTTGCAAGTATTATGCCTTTATAAACAACGATACTTTACAAACTCATCAAGACTTTTTAAGTAAATTGAAGGCGTTTATGCTTCAACATCCTGATGTAGGAATTTGTTCCCCACAAATGATTGACGAAAACCGTAACTTTAGAGTTACAATCGATCATTTTTCATCGCTTCAGAGAGAAATTGTAAAAAGAGCTGTTTTAGAAAAGCTTTTCCCTAAAACCTATTTGAACAGAAAAAAAAGATACGACAAGCCAACACAAGTGCACTATGTCCAAGGCTCATTCATGTTTGTAGATGCCAAAGGATTTAATGATTTAGGGGGCTTTGACGAAAACATGTTTTTGTATTACGAAGAATCGGATTTGAGCCTTAGATTCTTAAAACAACACAAAAAATCAACCTACCTCATTCCAGATATAGAGTATATTCATTACAAAGGCAAAAGCACAAAAAAGAGTATCAGCATAAAGATTGAACAAAAAATTTCGTTGCTATATTACATCAGAAAACATTACGGCTGGCTACACTATCATATTTTGATCAAATGGTTTATACTTCGCTATTTTTTCTCCTCGATGATTAAACCAAAATATTGGAAATTATTTTACATTCTTCTTTTAGGCGCACCATTGAACAAATCTTTGAGACAAACTCAAAAGATTGAAGATTTTTCAGAAATTATTAATGAAACCATTTAGGTTTAATGTCCTTATTTTTTTAGCAATACATAATAATATTTTTATTTTTGCAACCTCATAAATTCTTCATGAAAATAGAGATTCATCCTGATTTTTCTCACTTAGAAAGCAAAATATTAGATATTCTTAAACACTTTGAAGCCCAAGGAGAAACGGTATATAAAGGCAGTCGAAATGTCATAAAAACCTTTGATGTTGAAGAATTTGAACTTAACATAAAAGCTTTCAAGAAACCCAATTTTTTTAAAAAAATTATTTACACATTTTTTAGGCCGTCCAAAGCAAAAAGATCTTTCTTATTTGCCCAAAAGCTCAAGGAATTTGGAATTGGAACACCACAGCCGATAGCCTTTATAGAAGAGAGGGATTCGATTGGACTGTCAAAAAGCTATTACATCTGTAAGCATATTAAATATGATATGATGTTCAGGGAATTAGTATCTCATCCTGATCTAAAAGACAGAGAAAATATCCTAAATCAATTTACGCAATTCTGTTATAAATTACATGAAAATGGCATCGAGTTTAAGGACCATTCCCCTGGAAATACTTTGATAAAAGCTAAAGAAAAAGGGAAATACGAGTTCTTTTTAGTGGATTTGAACAGAATGAAGTTTCACGAAAGCATGTCTATCAAACAAAGAATGTATAACTTGAGACGTCTTACACCTCAACTCGAAATGGTCAGCTTAATTACCGAAGAATATGCTCGATTAAGCGACGAAAACTCTGAAAATTTGTTCAGAATTCTATGGGAATATACGTCCGATTTTCAGAAAAAATTTCACAAGAAAAAAAGATTGAAAAAGAAACTAAAACTCTAAACGTTTTTGGAATAATTTATTTTGCATTCTTTCTTAAAAGCATAAGTTTGATGTATCTCGAATAAATGGAATAAAATCGGATGTAAGATAGAGTCAAACCAACTAGACCATCCAAAAATCCAAGTTGCAAAACATAGTGCTTAAAGAATCCCCAAGAAGGTTTGACAACATAATGATAAGGTGTTATTTTGCCAGTCTTTTTATCATAATCTTTTGCTTGTAGCCATGCATACCTATTCATTTTAGCAATAAATTCGTCCATTGATTTATAGGTATTATGGTAAAATTTGTTCTCTAGTTTACCAACTTGGCCGTCGGCAATGATTTCGGCATGAACGAACTTATTCTCATACTTACATTTATCCCTTTTAAACAGTCTAATCACTTTGTCGTTTCTCATGCCACTATACTTGACATGTTTTCCCATAAAGTGATTTTTTCTACCTATCCAATAGGCTACGGTGTTATCCTGAGGAGGATTTTTCAAAATATTACAAATCTCTTCTTTAAGTTCTGGCGTAACTCTTTCATCGGCATCTACAAGTAAAATCCATTCGTGTTTAGCTTGTGGAATTGCCCAATTTTTTTGAGATGCAGAACAATCGTATGCTCTTCTTAAAACATTATCAGC
This sequence comes from Bacteroidia bacterium, assembly GCA_030429455.1. Classification (GTDB taxonomy): domain Bacteria; phylum Bacteroidota; class Bacteroidia; order Flavobacteriales; family Flavobacteriaceae; genus Psychroflexus. The sequence goes on from JAUIFC010000138.1 coordinate 4,251, forward strand.
CAATGCTTTTGCCTTTTGGTAAGTACCATCTGTGCTATAACTGTCTATAACAAGAATTTCGTTAGCAAAATCTACTGAGGATATAACACCTTCGATGTTGGTTATTTCATTTCCCGCAGGAATTAGAGCTGTAAGTTTTTCCAAATTATCATTTAATTTTCAGTAAAAAATTATAACCATCACACCTTTTACAAAACATTGACAGCATCAAGATTCATCAACTATTCAATAATGTTTTATACTTATGATTATTCTATAATTTTACGCCAAAAATACAATTGTGAAAGTATTTTTGTACTCTAAATAGATAAATAATTTAAAAATTAGTTGCGCTAAGGGATCAATAAAATTATTAACCGATCAAAACTTAATTCTTAAGGCTATGATTTGGCAAGTTCCTTCACAACCTTTAAGGCCTTTCTAATATGCGAAGTGGCATCCATGCTGTTGTACTTCATGACAAGTTTTCCTGATTTGTCAAAGACAAAGGTTTCTCTACCTGGAATTAATCCTAACAAGTTTTTCTTAACTCCAAATTGTTTTCTTAAACTTCCGTTTTTATCAGACAATAGTGTAAATGGTAAGTTATATTTTTTTGCAAATCGACTGTGCGATGCATCACTATCTGCACTAACCCCAATCACCTCGGCTCCTAAACTGAGAAATTCGTCATTTCGATCTCTGAAATCGCAAGCTTCCTTGGTACAGCCAGGTGTGAAATTTTTAGGGTAAAAATATATGACCAAAGGTTTCTTGCCTATATAATCTGCAACAGAAAATTCGTTGGCATTTTGGTCTTTGGCTGTAAAAGGTTTTAGGTTTTCATTTAAATTCATTAGTCTTTGCCATTATAAGTTACAAAATTACGTGGTGTTTCGTAAAGCGTGATCGTTAGTTCGAGATTATCCTTTAATTGTGCTTCCAGTTTGTTCCAAATCACAACTGCTATATTTTCTGCAGTTGGATTTAAGTCTTTGAATTCTGGTACTTGAAGATTCAAATTCTTATGATCAAAGGCATCTTCAACTTCAGTTTTAATCAAGTCTTTTAATATTTTCATGTCCATGACGTAACCTGTAATTGGATCAATTTCCCCTTTTACTGAAACAATGAGTTCGTAATTGTGTCCATGAAAATGAGGATTGTTACATTTTCCAACAACAGCTTCGTTTTTGTAATCAGACCAATCTTTATTATATAATCTGTGAGCCGCGTTAAAATGTGCTTTTCTGTGTACGGTAACTTTCATTGGATTTTGATTAATGTAGGCTGTTTAAATATTTTTGGAAAATAATCTTGAACCAAGCTGTATATTTTTCTGGATATTGACCGATATCCTCAACGATGTAATCTATACTCGCCCATTTCCAACTTTCAACTTCATCTGGGTTAGGTTTTGGGTTTCCATTGTAATTGCCAATTAAAATGTGGTCAAGTTCATGTTCTGTTAACCCATTGTCGAAAGGCGCTTTGTAAATAAAAGAAAGGACATCTTCTAGCTCCACACTAAAACCCATTTCCTCCTGTAGTCTTCTTTTTCCAGCTTCTATATTGGTTTCTCCTACCCTTTGATGGCTACAACACGTATTTGTCCAAAGCCCAGGCGAATGGTACTTGCTTAAAGCACGTTGTTGGAGCATTAATTCCTTATTTTCATTGAAAACAAAAACAGAGAAAGCTCTATGCAACAATGCCTTTTCATGGGCTTCGAGCTTTTCCATTTTTCCAATTGGATTATCTTCTGTATCCACTAAGATTACATACTCTTTAGATTCTACCATTTCTTAAAATATTTTGTAAATAAAGAGTAAATCTGCTGATTATGAAATGAAATAATAGGTAATTAGTAATTATTTAACCAGTATTTGAAAAATCGTACTTGTTTAAAAAAAGGGTTTAAAATGAAGTGAAAATAGTTTTTGTTTTTAGAAACGATTAATGGCAATTAATGCTAGCTTCAACCTTATCTGTTGGTGCTTCCATTTTAGGCGAAATGTATTTAATTCCTAAACCCATGCCTCTTAAAATAAAAAGCAATCCTACGATAACAACCGCAATAGGTATTAATTTTTTATAATTGAATTTCAAGTATTTTTTGATAAAAGATTGCGCATAAATCACACCTGTCATCATCGGAATTGTTCCCACTCCAAATAGCACCATATAAAGAATACTATCTGTAAATGAAGATGTTGCGAAAGCAGCAATTACAGCCATGTAGACCAATCCACAAGGTAAAAATCCGTTTAAAAAACCAAGACTAAAGAACGTGTCGTAAGACTTTTGTTTTAATGCTTTACCTAGTTCCGATTTAATACCATTGATAAATCTAAAAAATGGTGTAAATATTTTAATGGGTTTGATGTAGGATTGTGGGATTAATACCAAAATAATCATAATGACTCCAACAGCGATTGAAATGTGTTGCTGATAGCCAAAGGCTGTAAATCCTTGACCAACCAATGCAAAAACAAGTCCAATGACAGCGTAGGCCAGTAATCGCCCTAGATGATATAAAAATATCTGAATCCCTTTTTTTAAAGGTTTATCATGGCTTACGGGCAACATAAAAGCTATGGGACCACACATCCCAACACAATGCAAACTACCTACTAATCCTAACAAAAAACCAGACCAAAGCACTTATTGAATGTTTAAAGTTTTTGAAATAAGGTAACTCTTATTTTCTGATGAAAATGAGACAGAAAACTTCCAAATGCCTTTTGCCAGGTTCTTATTAACCAATGCTTCTCGATCTGCGTTAAGATTTACCTTTGTCGTAAAATCCAAATCCTTATCAGATGGTCTATAAGCTTCTACACTTATAGATTCTAAAGCACTTAAAGATTCTGGAAACTGTAAAAGTAAACCACTTGAAGTACCCAGAAAATCAATTTGATCTTCATATACTTTACCATTTTCAATTTGCTCCAATTTGTCGTTAAGAGTAAGTTCCTTTTTGTAGTATTCTTCTACCACCAAATCATGATCATACTCGTCTGTAGTTGTCATTTGTATCACCATAAACATGATAAAACCAATGAACAATACCATTGCTAACACTATCGATTTTCCCCAATTCATAATCCATCATAAATCCCTCCATACGAGGAACTATCTTTTTTTAAATGTTAATAAATATTTTGTTTCCTTGTGACATAGCTGATTTTATTGCTTTGCCGATTTTCTTAATTTCCTTATCTCCTAAATGATTCTACTGTGCATCTAATCACTTTACACTTCACACTTCACACTTCACACTTTACACTTTACACTTCACACTACAGACTTGCCCCTAGTAATAAGATGTTGGTCCTAAAAAGTTGGTCGACGTCTTTTCGATAAGTGTATCTCCTGAATAAACACCTATTTTAATTTTATTTTCTTCACCTTTAACTTCATCTTTTGGCAACTCTATAAATAGTGTACCTTCTGCCATTCCTGCCTCTTTTACTTTAAAGTAATTTCCAGTAACCAATTTAATTGTGCCACTATGAGAAAGCAATTTAAAATTTAAGCTGTCCATTGGCATAGTCGTTTTATTGACCAGTTTGTAAGTGTATACGTTGCTCAAATTTCCCTGAGCTGTAGTTTCATACAGTTGACCTGGTAAACGTAAAATATCAGCCTCAATGTTACTTCTTATAAATAATAAACTTACAAGCAATACTATTAATACTCCCAAAACAGTCGAATATGCTTTTAGTCTTGGAGTAAACTGAAATTTTGCCTTTTTCATAATGTTATCTTCACTTGCATAGCGTATTAAACCCTTTGGTTTATTGATTTTTTCCATGATGTTATCACATTCATCTATACAAGCTGTACAATTCACACATTCCAATTGTGTTCCATTTCTGATATCGATGTTAGTTGGACATACGTGAACACACTGGAAACAATCTATACAATCGCCGTGACCTAAAGCTTCTCTGTCTTCATTTTTTCTAAATTTCTTCCTGCCATTTTCTCCTTCTCCTCTTTTATGGTCGTACGCCACTACAATCGATTTGTTATCCAATAGTACGCCTTGTAACCTTCCATATGGACAAGCTATGATACATACTTGCTCTCTAAACCAAGTAAATATGAAATAAAATACAAAAGAAAAAATAACTAAAGCTATAAACGTTGTAGAATGAGCACTTGGACCTTCAAATATGTATTTTAACAAGTCATCGCTTCCGATAAGATAAGCTAAAAATATATTAGCAATCAAAAAAGAAATGACGTAAAAAATGAACCATTTGGAAGTTTTTTTAAGTATTTTTTCCTTGTTCCAAGGCATTTTGCTCAAGCGAATTTGTTTGTTTCTATCGCCTTCTATGGCGTATTCAATCCGTCTGAACACCATTTCCATAAAAATAGTTTGAGGACAAATCCACCCACAAAAGATTCTACCAAACGCCACAGTAAATAGCGTTATAAAAACGACACCTATAATCATGGAGATGACAACAAGGTAAAAATCTTGTGGCCAAAATGGAAATCCGAATATGTTGAATTTCCTGTCAAGGACATTTAATAGAATAAATTGATTGCCGTTGATTTTAACAAATGGTGCTGCAAAAAGAAAAATGAGCAGCGCATAGCTCACCCATTTTCTATATTTATAAAACACACCACTTGGTTTTTTTGGAAAAACCCATTCTCGTTTACCTTCCTCGGTAACTGTGCCTATACTATCTCTAAATCTTTCGTCCATAATCCTCCCTAGATCCCTCCGAAGGAGAGACTTTTTTTGTTTTATTTATACAAATATTCTAAAATCACTAACATCTCATATCTAATCTAACCTCTTATTCCGTTTCCTCTTCCCAAATCTCCCCTTGTGGTTCTTTTCCATCAACTGGAGTTGTGCCTTGGAATGTGAGGAGATAGCTAGCTACCTCTTGCATTTCGGATGGAGAAAGTGTGTTTTTCCAAGCTACCATTCCCTTTCCTGATCGACCACCTTCGCTTATGGTATTAAATACATTTTTTATTCCTCCACCTAAAATCCAATGCTTATCTGTCAAGTTAGGACCAATGCTTCCTCCACCGTCAACTTTGTGACAAGCTACACAATTTGCCAAGTAGACTTGTTCGCCTTTTGCTAGTCTATCAGCATCTTCAAGCAATACAACATTATCTACATTTACAAAATCCTTATTATTCTCTTTCCATATAGCAATGTCTATTTCTGCTTGTGACACTTCGGCAAGATATTCTTCTTCTTGGTCATAGTCTCCAAACACATGAAAACGTGCTAAGTAAAATATTGCAAAGAAAATTGTAATGTAGAAGCTATAAACCCACCATGGCGGTAACCTATTATCAAGCTCACGAATTCCGTCATAATTATGATCCAGTTCAACTTCATGTTCTTCCTCAACAGCTTTCCCTTGAGTCATTTTCTGCATAAAGTCCTCAAACCATTCTTGTAAAGCGTTGGCTTTTTGAGCTTTTGCGGCTTCGTAAGCCAATTTCTTATCTTCCGAAAGTGACAAGAATAAAATCTTATTCAATGCTGCTATGGTGACTTCGATTGCTACAGCAACTACTAATACCATAAAAACAAATAGCATTGCAAATGGATTTTGAAAAATGGCATATTCTCCTTCAGGTAACTCTGAAAAATATTCTGTTCCGATTATGGCTAGAACAACTAGCCCAACTACTCTTAAATATGATGCGGTTGTTCTCATTGGTTGTGGTCTTTTAAATTATCATCAAATGGCATCTCGCTCATTATTTTTATTTGTTTTTTAGAGGTTGTAAATACCCACCAGAATAGTCCTACAAAAAATGTAAAGAAAATTATCAGGGAGATGATTGGGTAAACCTCAACACCGTCTATTGATTCTAAATATTGTTTAGCAAATTTCATAATTCAGTACGTTTAGTTAGAAGCTGTTTCTTCCTTATTTGCATTTTGGATATCTGTTCCTAATCGTTGCAGATAGGCAATCATAGCAACAATTTCTCTGTCTTTCATTTCCACAAACTCAACACCAGCTTCTTTGGCTTGCTGCTTGTCTGCTTCATAACTTTTCACAAAATCTGGATCTGAGTATAAGCTCTTCTCTATTTCCGCAGCTTGGGTTTGTAATGATGCTTGAGCAAGTTCAATTTCCTCTTCAGTATATGGAACTCCAAG
>JAUIFC010000139.1 GCA_030429455.1 Bacteroidia bacterium
ATGCAGAACTTTTTGTTTTGCACGTGGTGGAGATGGCTGAAACGCTTTTTGGAACAGAGCAGTTTAACATTAACGATGAGCAAATCATATTTTTCATGAAAATGGCAAAAAAGAGATTTGCAAAATTCTTGAAGAAATCATATCTAGAAGGACTAAGAGTAACAGATGCTGTTGAAGTAGGTTCTCCAACTATGGCTATCAACGAGTTGCAAAAAGAGCACGTCATCGATTTTATTGTTATGGGTTCAAATGGCGCTAGTGGCATCGACGAAATATTGATTGGTTCCAACACAGAGAAAGTTGTTAGACATTCTAATGTGCCAGTATTGGTGGTAAAACAAGAGCTTGATGCTTTAGAAATCAACAAGATAGCTTTCGCTTCTAATTTTGATGTAGAGAATGTAATGGCTTTTAACAGAGTAAGAGCATTTGCCGATACTTTTGGAGCATCAATTGAGTTATTGTATGTCAATCTGCCTGGCAATCAATTTTATAGCACTGAAGAAATAAATCTTCAAGTTGAAAATTTCTTGCAAAAAGCAGAATATACTCCTGACAACAACATTACGATTTATAACGATTACAGCATAGAATTAGGAGTTATTAACGGGGCAAAATCTTGTAATGCAGATATTATTGCAATGCCGACACATGGTAGAAAAGGCTTGTCGCATTTCTTCAACGGAAGTATTGGTGAAGATGTGGTGAATCACTCTACAATGCCAGTAATAACATTTAAAATCTAAATCAGCTTACCAAATCGACAAGTAACTGCTTCAATTGTTTTTTTGCATTTGAAGCAGTTTTTATTTTATTTAACTTAGAGTAAATAGATGTTTTTGTGAAATATTTTCAGTAAAAACCTTATATTTTTAAGAATATAATAATCATCAATCGATTAATGATTTAGATTTTGTAATATTAAGTATTAAATATTTGAATCCATAGATAATAAATAGGTAATTGCTACATAAATGTTTACATTTGCAAATTGCTTTTTAGAGGTAACTTTAAAGTAATTTATGGCAAACGAATATTTAAACACCCACGATAATTTACTCTCTCTTATTGGCAGTAGTCCAATTGTAAGATTGAATAAAATAACCGAAGACTTTCAAGGTCAATACTTTGTAAAGTATGAAGCTCAAAATCCTGGACACTCTTCAAAAGACAGGATAGCCGTTCATATCATTGAGAAAGCGGAAAGAGATGGTCTCATAAAGCCAGGAGATACAATTGTTGAAACCACAAGTGGAAACACGGGTTTTAGTATCGCAATGACAGCGACGATCAAAGGCTACAAGTGTATTTTAGCGGTAAGTTCAAAATCGTCTAGAGATAAGATTGATTTATTAAGGACGATGGGAGCAGAAGTTCATGTATGTCCTTCTAGTGTTCCTCCAGAAGATCCACGTTCGTATTACGAAGTGGCAAAGCGAATACATAGAGAAACGCCAAACTCTATATACATCAATCAGTATTTCAATACTTTAAATACCGAGGCGCACTATTTGACCACTGGTCCTGAAATTTGGAAGCAAACAGAAGGCAAAATCACTCACTTAGTGGCTTGCAGCGGAACCGGTGGAACGATTTCGGGAACTGCAAAATACCTTAAGGAACAAAACCCAAATATTAAAATTTTGGGTATAGATGCCTATGGTTCAGTTTTAAAGAAATACCACGAAACAGGTGTTTTAGATAAAAACGAAATTTATTCTTATAAGATTGAAGGTTTAGGCAAAAATCTAATTCCTACAGCAACCGACTTTGACGTTATAGACAAATTTACCAAAGTAACAGATAAAGAAAGTGCCTTAATGGCAAGAAAAATTGCTGTTACAGAAGGCATGTTTGTCGGTTATACGAGTGGTGCAGCGATGCAAGGCACTGTTCAATTGTATAATGAAGGTTTTTTTAATAAAAACAGTTACGTTGTGGTCATCTTTCCAGATCATGGCTCTAGATACATGAGTAAAATTTACAGTAACGACTGGATGAAATCTCAAGGCTTTTTAGAAAGCGAACAAGAAGTAAAAAAAAAAGTACATCAGAAAAATTTAGTTTAATACACAGAAGATCATCAAATATGAGAGACTTATTTTCTAAAATTTATAGAGATAAAGGCCCCTTAGGAAAATGGGCTGATCAGGCAGAAGGATATTTTGTTTTTCCAAAATTGGAAGGAGAAATAAGTAACAGGATGAAATTTCAAGGAAGAGAAGTTATTACTTGGAGCGTGAATGATTATCTTGGTCTTGCAAATCATCCTGAAGTAAGAAAAGCTGATGAAGAAGCGGTAAAAAAATACGGAAATGCGTACCCGATGGGCGCAAGAATGATGAGCGGTCATACAGATTTGCATGAAAAACTGCAGGACGAATTGGCAAAATTTGTTAGCAAAGAAGCTGCTTATGTTTTAAATTTTGGGTACCAAGGTATACTTTCAACTATAGATGCATTGGTAGGAAAAGACGATGTCATTGTTTACGATGTCGATGCACATGCTTGTATTATAGACGGTGTAAGATTGCATTTAGGCAAGCGTTTTACCTATAAGCATAATGATTTAGATAGTATAGAATTAAATCTTGCGCGTGCTGAAAAAATAGCTGAGCAAACAGGAGGTGGCGTATTGTTTATTTCCGAAGGTGTTTTTGGTATGAGAGGAGAACAAGGTAAACTTAAAGAAATTGTTGCTCTAAAAGAAAAATACAATTTTAGATTACTTGTGGACGATGCACATGGATTTGGAACACTTGGAAAAACTGGAGCTGGAGCAGGCGAGGAGCAAGGTGTACAAGACGGCATCGATGTTTATTTCGCGACTTTCGCCAAATCTATGGCAAGTACAGGTGCGTTTATAGCTGGAGAAAAAGAGATTATCGATTATCTAAAGTACAATATGCGTTCTCAAATGTTTGCAAAATCGCTTCAAATGTCTTTGGTCGAAGGAGCACTTAAGCGTTTGGAAATGATTAAAACAATGCCAGAACTTAAAAATAAATTATGGGAAAATGTCAATGCGCTGCAAGGTGGATTAAAAGCCAGAGGTTTTGACATTGGGACAACAACAAGTTGTGTGACACCAGTGTATTTAAAAGGAAGTATTCCAGAAGCAATGGCACTGGTAAAAGACTTAAGAGAAAATTATGGTATTTTCTGCTCAATTGTTGTGTACCCTGTAATTCCTAAAGGTCTTATTCTTTTAAGAATGATACCGACTACTACGCATACTTTGGAAGATGTCGAAATTACATTAGATGCGTTTTCTGCCATAAGAGAGAAGCTTGAAAAAGGGATTTACAAAAGAATTGCTGAAGCTTTGATGAAAAATAGTTAATTGACCACTTTAGTCAATCAATCATTAAATATAAAAAAGCTGCCCCAGTGATGGAGCAGCTTTTTGTTACTAAATTGTCAATGCGATTATTTCAGTTTGATGCCTTTGTCCTTAAGGATAAGAATTTTCTTTTCCTTATATAAACTGCCAATGGCTTTTTTGAAAGCTTTTTTGCTCATCTTCAAAGTGTCATGAATTTCATTTGGATTGGATTTGTCATGAAGTGGTAAAAATCCATCATGTTGACTCAATCGATCTAATACAATTTGGGCATTTGGTTCTATACTTTTATATCCAAATTTTGAAAGCGTAATGTCTATTTTGTTATCCTTTCTTATTTTCTTGATATACCCTTTAAGTTGATCTCCAGTTCTGTAATTTTCAAATACTTCGTCATGATATAGCAGTCCTAAATGTATGTCATTGATGATCATGTTGTAACCTAACTCTGTTTTGTTGGTCACGATTAAGTCAACCTCGTCAAACTCATTTACTGTTACGACGGAATTGTCTACAAAATGATTTACCTTGCTGGAAGCTACTAACCGCTGACTCTCTTCATCTAAGTAACAAAAAATTAAATACTTGCCACCAACTTCCATTTTATATGCCTGTTCGGCAAAAGGCACAAACAAATGTTTTTCTAAACCCCAATCCAGAAAAGCACCATAGTTATTGGCATCCACGCATTCCAACACTGCAAATTCATCGAGTTTTACTTTAGGCGTCAATGTTGTAGCAACAGGGCGTTCCTCATGGTCAAGATATATAAACGCTTTTATATCGTCTCCGATTTCAAATTCGTCGGGCTTATATTTATTTGGCAAGAGCACTTCTGCGCCACTTTCATGTTTTAAAAATAAACCTGGAGCTGTATCTCTATCAATTTTAAAATCTTGGTATTCCCCTAAAGTGAGCATAGTTTGTGTTGAATTATGATTTTCTATTGTTTTATTTATGAATTATTCCTTGCCAGCTACAAAATCTTCCAGATATTCATAGTTTTTGGTCAAGGTTCCATTTGTTGTCATTCTGGCACGTTGAAGAATACCATCTTTATCACCATTGAAAAATGCAGGAATCACATGCTTCGCAAACATTTCTCCAAAACCTTCACTGGCATCTTTTGGGAGTTCGCAAGGTAAATTATCAACAGCCATGACGCCTATAGCATCTAGGTTCATGTAATCTGTTTCAGTTTCAGATTGAGCATCATAGGCATAAAATGGCTCAGCTATGGTTGAAGGTCTTATCGTCGACGCGACTGGGCCATCAATATCGCAACTTACGTCTGCAACTAATTTAATTTTAAAATCAGGATGTTTAGCGTCTTGTCGTGTAAACAAAAATGGGGCATTGTCGCCATAAAAATGTCCGGCAATAAACATGTCAGCTACTTGCGCAAACCTCATGAAATTTGAGGTATAAGGCCTTGGATCTGTGAAGAATGCCTTTAAATCTATATCTGTTCCGTCTTTGCTCTTATTGTAATCTAAAACGCCAATATTTGTAAACACTGCTTCGTCGTATGCGTTGTTCAAGAAGTCATTCACGTTAACTTCTTTGATGTTTAAGTGCTCTAAAATTTCTCTTGCGCCTTTGGCTACTTTTCCTCTTCCAGTCAATACTATTTTTATACCTGGCAGCGATATCTTGTTTAGTTCAGCTTTTACTTCTTCATAATCAGCTAAATTTTCAACTTTAGGCAAATCGAAAATCGCATGCCGTTTCCCAAGCAATCGGAACCCGTTATAAGCACCTACAATCCCAGCATATCTTCCAAACCCAATTAATCTTGCGCCATTTTCTTTGGTGATAACTTCATGGTCATAAAGTTGTATGTTTTTATCCAAAATAGCTTTTAACAACGCCCTGTTATAATCTTGTTTTTTGATGGTATGCGAAAAGAAAAAGTAAGATTTGTTAGGAATTAGAGCATTGATTGGTACTTCTTTTACGCCAAGTAATACTTCACATTCAGATAGATCTTCGCTTACAGTAATGCCTTCCTGTCGATAGTGTTCGTCGGAAAATATTCTAATGTCAGAGGGTTCGACTATAAAACTCAGGTTTTCATAAGACTTCTGAAGTTCAGAAAGCTGCTTTGGAGTAAACACAACTCGTCGGTCTGGAGGAGATTTACGCTCTTTGATGATGCCTATTTTCATGACAAGAGTAGATTTATTTATTAGTAATATGCAAAAATAAGCTATCGCTTGTAGAATATTCTTTTAAAATGCGTTTAAAACCAAATCGAGAATAGAATTTGTTTCCTATTTTTGCAGCAGTTCTTTGAAAAGGCATCTCAGGAGCAATAATATTCAATTCAATAACGCAAAACACAGTTTTGCTATTTCATTGAAGGGGTCGACTTGGTTTTGACAGCAGGACTTATCGAACAGTAAGCATGTCGTGTAATGGTTTTGAAACACGTTAAAGGCTAGACCAACATTTAAACGGCGAAAATAACTACGCTTTAGCTGCTTAATCTGAATTATAGTAAGATTTCAAGCTCGTTTCTACAAGGTAGAAAGGCTAAATGTCTCCAAAAAGCCTTGGTTAGTGGCGTTTTATAGAGAGGCATCGTAAAAGTTAACCAAGATTAAATAGGGCTTTGGTATTTAATCGAGATCAAAAAGCTAAGCTTTAAGTGGGTAGTGTGTTGCCAGCTTTAAGTCGAAAACTAATAACACAATAAGCATGTAGAAAGCTCTTTGTTAGCTTGTTTGGACGGGAGTTCGAGTCTCCCCGACTCCACGATTATCACTCAAACCCCTAGTAAACACTAGGGGTTTTGTTTTTAGGTGACAATTTAGGTGACAATTTTAGTTAGCTTTTATCTTGGTTTTATTTATAAAATATTTTGTTTGTAATAGTATACAAACTATAAACTTAAATAATCAGCTAGACTAATTTGTCCATCGTACTCTATCATAGGGTCTATGATGATGACTGTGCCGTCTTCTGTTGTTAGGGCATTGCCTGTATGCATATCGCCAATAGTTACTTTGTCATCATTTTTCCACACATAATTGCCGGTTACAGAATCTTCAACTTTAAAGCCCATAGCTGTTAAATAATCAAATATCTCTTGTTGAGTGGCATTTCTTGCATTTTTTACAAAGCTTTGTTTCAGTACCAAATTCAATACGTTACCTTCTTTTGTAAAACCAATTAAGGTGTAAGCTGTTTCTGGAAAGAAGCTGTTGTGCATTTCCAATCGTCCTAAAATACCTGCGTAGCCATTATAAACCCCTGGATTCATATCCTTAATGATAACGTTGGTATCGTTTGTGTCTATATACAATTCGCATTCTGCTCCACCATAATCTGTCGCAAAGTAGATATCAGATAGGTTTTCTATAAAATAGCCTTTTTCGCTCGCCCATTGTTCTATGGCGATGCTTTCTCTTTCGAGCTGGGCTCTGTTGTCTATGGGGTGGTCTCTTTCAACTGTTTGAGCATATCCTCCAATGAATACTTTAAATTCTTCTGCGATTGTATTTTCTTCAACGCTTTTTCTGAAAGTATTTTGTGTTCTTTTGTTAGGTATTTCGCCATTGGTATTTTTATTTTCAGATTTCATGTTGTGTATGTATTAATTGCGCCTTTTATCCTACTATGCCAAAGACAAAGGCTAACTGACCATATTTTTTTGATAGTTTATGTGCTTGACTTCGTTTGTTTTATACATAACTGAATATATTTTGAAACATTTGGATCTAAACCTGTGGTAGTTTCAAGCATTTGGGTTTCATCCGGATATTCTATCACTATTCTGTTTTGGTTAAATTTTTTCATTAAATGCTCTGCCAGTGCTTTTGAAGCGGTTTTAAGTTCATCTATTGATAATCGAAATTTTGGATAATTTATTATTGAAATTTCCAAATGTGGTTCTACCTGATCGGCAAACACAATTTGACTGTCTTTTACAGAAACAGATAAGTTAATGTCATTATCGGCTAATTTCTTTTTCTGATAGTCTTGTATCGCAACAATTACTTCTGATTTAGAAATCAATTGCGTCGTGTAATGCCATTGTAAACCTAAATTTATGATGGCTTTAAAGGCTGTAACCTTAGGTTGTTTTAATGCCATTAATTTTGGTATTACAGGGTTAAATGATAAACATCACTAGAATTTCTAGCAATGTTTTTAAAAGCAAAGCCACCCGGCTGTGGTATCTGTTCGATGAGATCAAAGCGTTTACAGGATTTGGGTAAAGCTGAAAAGATTAAAGTAAAGGTCAAGGTCTGACCCAGCTTCACAACCATCCATTTAGGGTAAAATGAAATATTATAATGTTGTATCAATTTACTCTTGTGAGTACTGCTTTTGTCAAACAAATAGGTCGTTTTCCATAGTCTTAATAGCTGATTTTCTGAGGTGTAGTTCGTAAAACTAATATGAATGGTAACTTGTCCTTCAAGACCCATGTCTTCCTTAATCTTTTCTAAGGTTTCTTTATCTACTTTGGGTTCAAGTGTCGTGATGCTATCGTACATGTTTAATTCAACTGATTTTGAAGGTTGTTATTTTTTCGATAATTGCGTTTCCATAAGCCAGTATTTAGATAATCCGGCTTAGCTTTTAAATGTTCTATAAGCTTCTCATCTACAAAACACGGCGTAATACCATTATATTCTGCACCAGACATATACACCATACCCACTAATCCAATGGTTTTATGTTTAAACACTTCCAGATCTGTCAGGTTTTGTGTTGGTTTATCTCCGTATGTGCCAACTTTTGGAAAAACACCAAAGCGAGTGATTAACACTAATGGTATCCTGTCGTCCTCTTCTAAAAAGGACTTTTCATCCACAAGGTCATAAGTTCTTTTGTCTAAAAAGTTAGGTCTTGGAACAAAGTCTAAATACTTGTACTTTACTGAATTTGATGTTGTTTTCATGATACATAGTTTTAAATTAAATAGTATGCATCAGGATTAAAATAATGTGGAGTGTTCATTTATTTTGACTGAACTGTCCGTATTCTAAACCACCGCGGCTTTTGTGCTCGGTTGGTACACTTATTAGTGTTCCTGATACTTTTGCAAATATAGTTTGTAAAGCACCTTTTTGAGTTATGATTTTTAATATTTTAAGTTTTAAATTCTTGCTTTTTGACTTTCGAATACTTATATCGCGAAATCATGTACAACACAAAACTTGCCACCAAAAGGAAAGGATATAACACACAAAACAATATAAAATTTATCTCATAGTAAGAAAGGTTAAACAAATTAGCCAAATTGATGACAAAATCGGTACAGTAGATGTAGATGTATAAGCCTAAATCAACGATTTGTTTTAGATTTTCTATATAACTCATTTGTATCGTATTAATGTTCTTCGTTTCAAATTGTATTGTATGGTCTGTGTGATAAACAAACAGATCAAAAACGGTATAAGTAAGACAAGAAATACAATGTTTGCTAAACCATAATTTCCTGTGCTGTGCAATAAATTTATAATGCCATTATATATTTGATCGGTGTAGCTGTAGTAAGGTTTTAAAACCTTTACATGATGCTCTTTACAATAATTTGTTGAATTATGACAAATCCAAGAACATCGGTCTTTTGTCGCCTTAGCAGAATTCATGGTGGTATAGCCGTTCACTTCACCGTATTTACCATCTAGACCAGACCGGATAGCTTCATTTACCGCTATCATTATAAGATAGGGACATAGGAAAATGAGTAAGAATAGGAATAGGTATTTCATGAAAAATATTTTTAATATTGACGTATATTTGTTTTGTTATAATTGATTCAAAACCTTTAAAAAACAGCTATACAGGTAACTTTAGTTCTTTGTAAATCATCCTATAACAATATTATTTTCTTCCATTTATATTATTTAGGCTTCAACATTTTTATTACAGTAAGTTCTAATCATCTCATTATGATAATGAATCCTAAAGCTAACTCCGCCTAGGATAAGTGATAAGGGCTAAGTTCTGTAACTGTCTCGGAATAATCGTACTTTTCTATTAAGTAATGTTTGATTATTCATGACTTTTTATATTAATTATATAAAATACCTGTTTCTTTTATACGTATGCTGTACTATCACTGATATCGTCACTTATTAAGCAACTTTTAATAATCCCTGTCTGTATAGCTGAATTTGGTCTACAGGTACTGCATTGCTATATTTTTTGTTTTTATAAATTCCACTATATCTTTTTTGTTTCTTTGATATATGCTTTCGAGGTCTTTTATTGAAATAACAAGTGATTACTTCATTATCTAAACTGGTAATTACAATTATGGAAGTTATTCTATCATTTAATTCGACTCCCTCTGGAATAGCCTTTGAAACTAGATAATAAAATTTTCTATTTTGTCTGTGAATAAAAGTGCCATATGTCAATATGGTGCTAATATCTAAATAAGAAATTTTTCTTTGAATACTTCTTTTTGTTGCATGTTCTGTAAATTTTGGCTGAAGTTTAAAATCATTCATAGTTGATAGTATTAAAATTAATTATTTATGTCAGAATCAATTCCTTGATCCATTAGTGCTTAAACATTTATACATTCATTTTGAATAATAAATATATTTCTAATTTAATCTAAAGTGGTTCTTTATCTGTTTTGAATTTATATTTACCACTTCCTAATCGTAAGTCTTCATAGAAGGACATTAACTTATAATCAATTTTTAGGAAATAATAGAATATCGGTATCCAAACTATTTGTTTTCTACTTTTTGATATTATAATAGTGATATTGGCTCCTATGTTGTTTTCATTTTTGATTTCATAATCCAAAGTAGCCTTAACATCATCATTGTAGTCCAAAAAGTTAGTACGATAAGCATCAACTAATGAACAAACATTATCAAAGAGTAAAATAGTTTCTTTATTAATTTTTGAATAAATGCTATATAATACCTCGATAAAATCGGACCATTGTTTAAGTTGAAAATTAATTAACTTTAAACAATGAACAAAATGAGAAAAAACCGTCGCAAATTCACCTCAGAATTTAAATCAAAAGTAGCTATAGAGGC
>JAUIFC010000307.1 GCA_030429455.1 Bacteroidia bacterium
CTCTTTCTGTTGATGCAAAAATCTTCCCGCACTTAAAATCTAATTACATTCCCAGTTGGACATTTTGGTGGATTAAAATTCAAATTGGTATCGCGTACTTTTATGGAGGCATTGCCAAAATTAACAGCGATTGGCTCCAAGGTGAACCCATGAGAATGTGGCTAAAAGGCAAAACTGATTTTCCAGTAATAGGACAATGGTTTACAGAAGAATGGATGGTCTACTTTTTCTCCTATTCAGGATTGATCTTAGATTTAATAATTTTTCCAATGTTGATTTTTAAAAAAACAAGGCTGTTGGGTGCATTGGTAATTACGCTTTTTCATTTGATCAATCATGAAATGTTTTATATCGGTATTTTTCCTTGGTTCATGATGTTTGCTACCGCAATCTATTTTCCACCAGAAAAACTTCGGTTTTGGAAAAAATATGACGAACAGAAACCTCAGACGTTTGACATATCAAAATTAGCCTTGTGGGGTGTTGGCATATACTTATTCATCCAATTATCGGTTCCTTTCAGACACTATTTATTTGATGGCAATGTAAACTGGACAGAAGAGGGACATCGATTCGCTTGGCACATGAAATTAAGAGGAAAATCAGGAAATGGGAATTTTGTGATTGTTTATCCTAAAACCAAAGAAATAAAAGTAGTTGATTTGGAAGAGCACCTTACCACCAGACAGCAACGAAAAATGAAGTCTAGGCCTGATATGATTTTGCAATTTGTGCGATATCTAAAAAAAGAATACGACAAAAATGGCGAAAATAATATTGAAATTTACGCCAATGTACTTTGCAGTTTGAATGGGAGGCCAGAAGCAGATTTAATCGACAGCAGTATAGATTTGACCAAAGTAGAATACCCTTTTTACAAAAAAGCCGAATGGATATTGCCGTTAAAACTACCTTTGAAGTAACTTCAATAGTACCTTTTTCAAGCCTCTTGTAGTACAATACAAATCCTCCGGTGCGCCAATGAAGCATGCTTATCTTATTGCGAAGCTTATTGATAAACAAATAAACAGTAACATCTGTACGTTTTGAGTTAGAGCTACTCGTATAATAACGCTAAGGCTATCAAAACTTTTACGCATGTCGGTTGGTACAGTATAAAAATCATAGTCGTGATTGATGCCTAAGGTTAACATAAAGCTATGCTATAATGTCATCATACCAAATAAGCATAAAGTCGTATGGATACTAAAACATGATTGTCATTCAGCTAGACAAATATAGTAGAAAAGCCTTAAGTCCAAGCAATCTATGCAAGACTGTGATGTATTAATTATTAAAGATGCTTTTTTACTATTTCAGTAAATTGTTCGGTACTATATGGTTTAGGAATAACATCTATAAATCCTAAACGCTTATAAACTATGACATCTTCTTTGGTACTATTACCTGTCATAGCCACAAATGGCGTATTTGGGTTTGTTGTATGCACCTCGTTTCTGCGCATGATAAGTTCTTCTCCAGACAAATTGGGCATATTGATATCCAGTAAAACAATATCATACGTGTCATTTTGCAAAGCTTCTAAAGCTTCCACACCATCTTTCACCATTTTAAAATCGGTCTTTTCCTTAACTAGGATATGTGAAACAATGGTAAGATTTAAGAAATTGTCGTCGGCAACTAAAATCTTTTTACCTTCTATAGATTTTGAACTTGTAGCTTCATCCTGAATATCTTTATTTTCTGAACCTTTACAAATTTCAAAAGGAATATCTATTGTGATGGTTGTTCCAACATCCACATAACTATCCACGCTTATTCTTCCATTCATTTCGTCAACCAACCTTTTGACAATAGACAAACCTAAACCGGCTCCTTTTTTAACTCTATTGTCGTCTAG
>JAUIFC010000140.1 GCA_030429455.1 Bacteroidia bacterium
CCTTTCATAGTTTGCGCTGCACTTACTGGATCGGTTGCCATAAAAACAATACCAAATGAAAGTCCACCAACAATCAGGTGATTATACCACTCAAAATTCATTAAATCGTTCGTTGGAAACAATGAGCTTCCTACAGCGTTGAATATTAGACCCATTACGGCTGCTCCAATAAATCCACTTACTATTATTCTCCAGCTACCAACTTTAGTTAATACTAAAATCAAAGCTCCTAAAAGAATAAATAATGTCGATGTTTCTGAGATAGACCCTGGAATAAATCCACTAAACATATCTGCACTTGTGTAAGCGACTTCGTTTCCACCTGCTAAAGAACCTAAAATCGTTTCTCCTGAAATCGAATCCACGGCTGTTGCTTCACTTACCCAAACTTTGTCTCCTGACATATAGGTAGGATAAGCAAAAAATGCAAAGGCTCTCGCCGTTAAGGCAGGATTTAAAATATTCATCCCTGTTCCTCCAAAGGCTTCTTTTCCAATAAGAACAGCAAATGCTGTAGACAATCCAACCATCCATAACGGAATATCGACTGGCATAATCATTGGAATAAGCATTCCTGTGACCAAATACCCTTCATTTACTTCGTGTCCTCTGTACACTGCGAAAGCAAATTCTATCCCTAAACCAACGGCATATGACACAATAATCATTGGAACTACTTTCCAAGCGCCATGGATAAAGGCGTCCATAAAGGTAAATTCTGTAGCCAATTGTGTATAGTGTTGGTATCCAGCATTCCATATTCCAAAAATCAATGCAGGAATAAGAGCTATAATCACGGTGATCATTGTTCTTTTTAAATCTACTGCATCTCTAATATGTGCACCTTTGTGTGTTTTATGATTCGGTACAAATAAAAAAGTATCAAGAGCATTTATGGCAGGTGCAAATTTTTCAAACTTTTGACCTGGCTGAAAAGGCGCTTTAATGTTATCTAATCGTTCTCTAATCCATTTCATAATATATAACTATTTTATCCTACTTCGGTTATCATTAAATCTAATCCTTGTCTTATCACATCTTGTGCTTCAATCTTTGAGGTATTGACATAATCGACTAAAGCAAAGTCTTCTGGAGCGACTTCGTAAATTCCTAAATTCTCCATTTTGTCTATATCTCCTGCCATGCAAGCTTTTAACAATTGCATTGGCATGATGTCCATTGGCATCACTTTCTCCATTTCGCCAGTAACCACAAAAGCTCTTTCTTCTCCGTTTAAACTCGTGTTTACTTTAAACTTTTTCCTAAACAATTTTGAAAATGAGGTATTGTGAGTTGAATGTATTTGATTGTCTTTAAAAGGCAACCAACCAAACATTCTGTATTCATTTCCTTCTGGAATTAAGGTAAGTTCGTTATTGAAATAATTGATATGATCGCGATTATCTGTAGTATCTCCTGTCAAAACATCGCCAGAAATGATTCTGATGTTATGCGTATCTGTCTCAGGAACAAGCGAATTTACTTCAGAACCTATTAAAGTTCTGTAATACTGTCTATTCTGTGCTTCTGAACCACAAACAGCAACCGTTCTAACGGCATTAAATTTACCTGTGCTTAGAAGTTCTCCTAAATTGGCAACATCTTCTGGGCGAATGGTCCAAACCTTTTCACCTTTGTTAATAGGATTTGTGTTTTGAATTTGAACACCTACATTTCCTGCTGGGTGAGGACCAGAAACCAAAATTTGTTCAGCACCCTTTACATCTTTTAAAAACCCATTGGATTGTGCATGAATTCCAAGAA
The DNA here is from genome assembly GCA_030429455.1 of Bacteroidia bacterium. Taxonomy (GTDB): domain Bacteria; phylum Bacteroidota; class Bacteroidia; order Flavobacteriales; family Flavobacteriaceae; genus Psychroflexus. The sequence goes on from JAUIFC010000140.1 coordinate 1,765, forward strand.
ACACTTTTCCTGATGTCAATTTTGTCAAGGCATCAATACCTGTTTGAAAATGAGCTTCACGACCTTCTAAAATAAATTCCTGATCTGCTCCAAGTGGAGTTGTATTAAACGCAGAAACGTAAATATTCTTTGGAGTGTCCTTGAAATCTACAGGTACAATGTAAGGACGTTGGGTAAAAAATATTCCACAGCCAGATTCGAAAATATGTGCCTTTAACTCACCTGCTTCCGCTTTGCTTGGATCAATTTTTTTGTGCTCAACATAGTCCTGAACGTCATCAGCTTCGATAACAATCTTAAGGATACGTCTTCTTGCACCTCTTTCAATTTCTTTAAGGGTTCCGCTCACTGGGGAAACAACCTTAGTTTCTTCACTAAACTTGGAATAAAATAAAGGCTCACCAGCTTTTACTCTGGTTCCTTCTTTTTTAACAAGCATTTTAGGTAATAAACTATGGAAATTGTCTGGGATAATGGCGTAGGTTTTCGATTTTGGGGCTTGAGAAATTTTCCTCTCTGCTTCTCCTTCCAAATTCAATTTTAAACCACGCTTTACTTTTAAGTTTATAGACATAGAAAAACTAAAATTTTATGGATTGCGAAAATAGTAATTTAATGCACATCTAAAACTTAAACAATTGTTGATATTAATCTATTTATAATCATTCTAAATAATTTAGCTCAAAGCCTATATTTTTTATTATATTTTTGTAAATCAACGTATTGATATGAAACATTTAGCCTTATTATTAATATTATTTATAGGTATATCCGCTTACGCTCAAGAATACGAGACATTACCACCAGATTACATCAAAACAATAGAATTTACTTCCGAATCCGATTTGTCTGGAACACCGATTATCCGGTTAGGCGATCGATTAAAGCTTACATTTGACGACACTAGAGCTCTGGTCGAGGATTTCTATTATGTCGTTGAGCATTTTAATTATGATTGGACGCCGTCAAAATTGGCTAAAAATGAGTACATTACAGGGTTTGACAACATTAGAATTTTTGATTTTAAAAATTCGCTTACAACGCTTCAGCCATACACACATTACGAATTAAGCATACCAAACAAAAATTTAAGAAGCCTGAAAGTTTCTGGCAATTACATGCTTAAAATTTTCAACTCTGATAAACAAATGGTGTTTTCTAGAAAGTTTATCGTCTTCGAAAGTCTAGTGGACGTCAGAACTCAAATCAGACGATCAAGAAATTTAGATGACATCAATCAAAAACAACTTGTTGAATATACCATCGGTAGAGAAGGTTTTATCTTTAGAAATCCTGAAGAAACGATTAATACTGTAGTTATTCAAAACAATGATTTGGAATCTGCTGTTTACGATGTCAAGCCACTCATGATTTCTGGTAATAACTTAGTTTTCAACTATCCTAAAAAGACCTCCTTTTGGGGTGGAAACGAATTTTTATTTTTTGACAATCGAGACATTCGGGTGGCATCTCTTAATATTGAAAGAGTTGAACTTTATGAACTCTACCATACATTCTTGAGACGAAATTTTGTTAGAGAAAATAGAGAATACGTCTTTAATCCAGACATCAACGGAAGTTTTAGAATAAACACTGTTCAAGGCCCTGATGAAAATAGAGAGTCGGAATACGCTGTCGTTCACTTTTCTTTGGACTGCAGAAAAGATTTAGAAGGAGGCGAACTCCATGTTTATGGCAGATTTAATAATTACAATTTAACAGACGAAACTCATCTGGAATATAATAAAAAAACAGGGTTATATGAAACCCAAATTTTATTGAAACAAGGATTTTACAACTATAAATATGTTTACCTATCCGCAAATGGAGAGTTTAATGATCATTTTATAAGTGGCAGCCACGACATAACAGAAAATGATTATGTCATTCTCGTCTACTATCGAAATGTCGGAGCAAGATTTGATTCGGTCATTGGGGTAGGTTCTGCAAATAGCAGAAACATTATCAACTAAAAACAACCTATTGCTTTCAAATGTTTAGCTTTGCAAAATAAACCATTTTGTATGATTTTATCCATGACTGGCTATGGCAAAGCCAATGCTGATGTAAGCCATAAGCGTGTTCAAATTGAAGTAAAAACGCTTAACAGCAAAAATATAGACATCAATTTAAGATTGCCGTCAAACCTCCGCGAGCTTGAACTGTCTTGGAGAAAACAAATTACAACGGCTTTGAAAAGAGGTAAAGTCGATGTATTTATTAATATCGAAAAAAATGAAAACCAAGCTGAGGCCAAACTGAACAAGCCTCTCATCCAGTCCTACATCGAAGATTTGAAAAGCATTACGTTGGTAAATGAAACAGATAACGCCAAATTGCTAAACATGGCCTTATCACTTCCCGATGCTTTGATTACAAAAGAGGAAAATCTCACAGAAGAAGAAATACAAATCTATAACACAACGCTTCAAAAAGCACTCGAAGAAGTGAATACCTTTAGGTTGTCTGAAGGCATTAATCTCGAAAATGACATTACTGAAAATATCAATAAAATTGAAACATTTCTTAATACGGTTATAGCATTAGATGATTCTAGAAAAGATAAAATTAAAGAGAGATTGGAATCTGCCATGCAAAACAACGACATAGACTACGACAAAAACAGGTTTGAGCAAGAACTCATATATTACATCGAAAAATTTGATATCTCTGAGGAAAAAACGAGATTAAAAAGCCATATCAACTATTTCAGACAAATTACTGAAACAAATGCACCAAATGGAAAAAAGTTAAATTTCATTGCACAAGAAATTGGCAGAGAAATAAATACAATCGGTAGCAAAGCAAATAATGCCGAAATACAATCTACAGTTGTAGAAATGAAAGATCAATTAGAAAAAATAAAAGAACAACTTCTTAACATCCTTTAAAGTGAAAGACAATTCTACCGGCAAACTCATTGTATTTTCAGCACCTTCTGGCTCAGGTAAAACGACGATTGTAAAACATCTTCTTAAACAAAAAGAATTTAACCTTGAGTTCTCAATTTCTGCAACTTCTAGAGATCCAAGACCAAATGAAACACATGCCAAAGATTATTATTTTATTTCTTTAAAAGAATTTAAACAACACATCAAAAACGATGATTTTTTAGAGTGGGAAGAAGTCTACAGAGATATTTTTTATGGCACTTTAAAAAATGAAATACAGCGCATTTGGAATTTAGGAAAACACATCATCTTCGACATCGATGTTGTTGGAGGACTAAATATTAAAAAAGCATATCCAGAGAAAACACTAGCTGTGTTTGTGCAACCCCCTAACATCGAAGAACTAAAAATAAGATTGAAAAAAAGACAAACTGAAAGCGATGACAAAATAAATATGAGGGTTGCCAAAGCCTCTATCGAAATGGCTACCGCACCACAATTTGATCATATCCTTATAAACAACGAACTTGAAGTCGCATTGAAAGATGCAGAGGAATTGGTGAAAACACACATCAATGCTTGACACTAGACATATTGGACTGTTTTTCGGATCTTTTAATCCTATTCATATAGGTCATCTCATCATGGGCAACCACATTGTGGAGCATTATCACATCGACGAGGTTTGGTACATAATCACGCCACAAAGCCCCTTTAAACAAAAGGCCTCCATGTTAAACAACAACCATCGATACGAATTGGTTTATCAAGCAACAGAGGATTATCCAAAACTAAAGCCAAGCAATATCGAATTCAATTTGCCTCAACCAAACTACACCACAAAAACCTTAGAAGTACTTCATGAACGATATCCAGATTTTCAGTTTTATTTGATCATGGGCGAAGACAATTTAGCCAGTTTTAAAAAATGGAAAAATTATGAGTACATTTTGGAACACCATCATCTGTTGATATGTCCAAGACAGCACAACAAAACAGTTGCTATGGATTTAAAACATCATAAAAAAGTAACTTACATCGAAGTTCCTAAGGTCGAAATCTCTTCAAGCTTTATCAGAAAGTCCATTGCCGAACAAAAAAATGTAAAACCAATGCTTCCTGAAAAAGTCTGGAAATACATCGATGAGATGAATTTTTATAAATAAAACTATATTTGAAAAAACCTAAATCAAAACCATGTCTGAAAAAAAAATAGGGATTCTAGGAAGTGGTAGTTGGGCTACGGCATTGGCAAAAATACTTTGCGAGAACAAAACGTCTATCAATTGGTACTTTAGAGAAGAGGACACCATCAATTATGTTAAAGAACATCAGCACAACAAGGAGTATTTAAGCTCGGTTCAATTCGATTTAGACCAACTTAACCTCAGCTCTGACATCAACGAAGTTGTCGAAGCCTCTGACATCTTGATAATTGCAATTCCTTCAGCATTTTTAATGGACGCTTTAAATCAGGTTGAAATTTCTTTTCATAACAAAATTGTATTCAATGCCGTAAAGGGAATTTTACCCGAAAATCAGAAATTGGTGGGTGAGCATTTCCATGATGTAATTGATTTAGACTTTGATAAGATTGGTGTTATAACAGGTCCATGTCACGCAGAGGAAGTAGCCTTGGAAAGATTGTCCTATCTTACCATCGCTTGCGCAGACATAAATACCGCAGAAATGATGGCAAATTCTTTACGCTGCCATTACATCAATTGCAAAACAAGTACCGATATTATAGGTACCGAATATGCAGCGGTATTGAAAAACATCTATGCCATTGCAGCAGGAATTGCTCATGGTTTAGGTTATGGCGACAATTTCCAAAGTGTATTGATGAGTAATGCCATTAGAGAAATGAAACGCTTTATCAAAAAAAGATATCAAATGAAGCGCAATATAAACGATTCGGCCTACCTTGGTGATTTATTGGTGACGGGGTATTCTAATTTTAGCCGAAATCGTTTTTTTGGTAATATGATTGGCAAAGGTTACACCGTGAAATCTGCAATGATGGAAATGAACATGATTGCAGAAGGCTATTATGCTTCAGAAAGTGCTTATTTGATCTCAAAATCAGATGGAAAAAACAAAGCTAAAACTCCTATCATCAATGCCGTATACAAAGTATTGTATCAAAATGAAAATCCAAGAACTATTTTCGAAAAATTGACTCATAAGTTGGATTAGGATTTTGGCATATTTGACATACATATAAGTACTTTGATTTTTGTTTATAAATTATTAAGTGCCGATAATTGAATTAAAGTTATATTTTTGTTTGCAAAATGTAAAATATGAAGTATTCAACAGTTCGTTTTAATACAAGAGATTCGAGAGATTTCATTCGAACATTAAATAAAAGAGTAAACGCTTACTTTAAAGAAAATCAAATCAAAAAAACAGGTAACTGGAAACTTCATCTGAAGACTATTATCATGTTTTCTATTTTGCTTGCACCTTACTTTCTTATACTAACACTAGATATTCATGAATTATGGAAATTAGCATTCACCATAGTTATGGGAATTGGTATGGCTGGCGTTGGCATGAATGTCATGCACGATGGCAATCACGGTACATATTCTTCAAAATCCTGGGTAAATAAAATTATGGGTGGCAGTATATACATTTTGGCTGGAAATGTCTATAACTGGCAGGTACAACACAATGTTTTGCACCACACTTATACCAACATACACGGACATGACGAAGACTTAGATGCAGGAAGAGTATTAAGATTTTCTGACAAATCCAAATGGCATTGGTTTCACAAATTTCAGCATTACTATTCGATTTTTTTATACGGGCTATTGACTTTTAATTGGGCTTTGACAACAGATTTTAAACAAACCAGCAAATACTTAAAACAGAAGTTATATTATGGCAAATTTCCAAAGCCTGCAAAACAATGGACTGTTCTGGCTGTGACGAAGCTGATTTATTTTAGCATATGGATTGTTTTACCAATTATTTTGACGGATTTGTCTTGGTGGAAAGTACTACTAGGCTTTTTTGTCATGCACTATACTGCTGGGTTGATTCTTAGTGTAATATTTCAGCTGGCGCATGTGTTGGGCCATAACGAAATGCCAGAACCTGACAAAGATGGAAAAATGGAAAAATCGTGGATGGTACACCAATTATTTACAACTACCAATTTTTCTACCAAAAATAAAGTAGTCAATTGGTTTACCGGAGGTCTTAATTTTCAAGTGGAACATCATATTTTTCCAAACATTAGTCACGTCCATTATCCTAAAATTGCAAAAATTGTAAAGCAAACAGCAAAGGAATTCAATTTACCATATAATGAATTTGAAACAACAAGAAAAGCAATTATTGCTCATTTTGAATTTCTTAAACAAATGGGACAGAAACCAAGTTTAGCTTAACCGAAACATCTTATGAATACTGACATCCTTTCTGAAAAAATAAAAAGTTTAAAAACTTCGGCAACATTGGCCATGGCGGCAAAAGCTCGAGAATTGAAAGCCGATGGCATAGATGTGATTGGTTTAAGCTTGGGAGAGCCTGATTTTAACACTCCAGACTTTATCAAAGAGGCAGCAATAAATGCCATAAACGAAAATTACAATTCTTACACACCAGTTGATGGTTATCAGGACTTAAAAAAAGCCATTCAGCTTAAATTTAAAAGAGATAATAATTTAGACTACAACCTTGGTCAAATTACTGTTTCTACAGGAGCTAAACAAGCTTTATACAACATTGCGTCTGCACTTTTAAATCCTGGTGATGAAGTCATTTTACCCTGTCCATATTGGGTAAGTTACAGCGATATTGTGGGTTTATGTGGTGGCACTCCTGTGGAAGTACAAACTTCTATTTCGGAAGATTTTAAAATGACCGCTGAGCAACTCGAAAATGCCATAACACCGAAAACTAAGATGCTCTGGTACAGTTCGCCTTGTAATCCTAGTGGCTCTGTGTATTCCAAAGAGGAATTAAGAGCCATAGCAGATGTTTTGCAAAAGTATCCAAACATTGTAGTGGTTAGTGACGAAATTTACGAGCACATAAACTTTAGAGGAGGTCATTTCTCGATGGCAGCGTTTGATGACATGTTTGACAGGACTGTTACTGTAAATGGTGTTTCTAAGGCATTTGCCATGACAGGATGGAGAATTGGCTATATCGGAGCTCCAGAATATATTGCTAAAGCTTGCACCAAATTACAAGGCCAAGTTACAAGTGGAGCCAATTGCATTGCACAGCGCGCTGTCATCACTGCTTTGGAAGCGCCTAAAGAAAATATCCAATACATGGTGGACGAATTTGCACATCGTCGTGAAGTTATTTTAGACTTATTGAATAATACGGAAGGTTTTGAGTGTAATACCCCAGAAGGTGCTTTTTACGTTTTTCCAAACGTGAGTGCTTGGTTTGGCAAAACTGTAAAAGGACGAGTGATTAGCAATGCTTCAGATTTTAGCATGTTACTGCTAGAAGAAGCGCATGTGGCAACAGTCACCGGTGAAGCTTTTGGCAATCCCGATTGTATCCGTATTTCTTACGCAGCATCAGAAGCACAAATTCGCGAAGCTATTAAAAGAATTAAAGAGGTTTTAGGATAAGACTTCCAGACCTATATTTCTTTTTGTGATTTGCAACAAGATGGCCAATCATCTAATTTCTATTGAAACAAAATTAGGTTTTAATTGGAAAATTGTATGAGCTGAAAACAGAAACTAAACATCACTGATCTGGTCAGTTTTCAAAACCGCATTGACTTCAAAAAGGTTAGTTTCTTTCCAAATTCAAACTTATTTGAAAAACAGTTTTAGTCCACGGCTTGACTAATATGATATTTTATATCTTCAATAAAACCTTCAATATTTTCGAAAATACTATATTGAAACTTCCCGTGCCCTTTAAATTCGATTGTGGCATGACCGCTTCCATTGTCAAAAATCGTAAGTTCATCATCTATTATTGTAGAAGCGCTAATTGTTATGCTGTAGTCTCTGGTATACTTATACCCACTATTTAAAAAGCCTTTGGATTTACCTCTATAAGATATTAATACCCCATCTTTAATTTTATAGAATCTAGACAAATCTCTAATACCAATTCCTTTTTTATTCACCAGAAAATTATAATACGTTTTCATCAGATTTTAAAAATAATTTATAAAGCTTATAACAATAATTAATTTATTAAGTTAAAGCTATACTAGGACTGCTACTATTCCAAAAATATTCTATGAAACGGGACTCAAACCCGATTAAATACAGATTATTGTCGACGAATTAATCGATGTTCTGATTTCAATAATTTAAATAATCATCACAAAAACGCCATCTATCATCATATGAAAGTGAATGGTCGAATATATTGAAAAAGAACTAGCAATAATTGTATTTTTGTAGTCAATTTATAATTTTTAAACCATATTTAATATTTTTAGATAGTGATAAAGTATTAAATTATAGACCAAAATAATTAATTTATAAAATAAAA
>JAUIFC010000141.1 GCA_030429455.1 Bacteroidia bacterium
ATTCTTTTTTGCCTTGCATGGTTAAATATACGACATATTATACTGTAAAACAATACTTTAAGTAGATAAATTAGAATAATCAATAAATTATTTATTGTTGTATATTTGGGTTTGTGCAACAGGCACATTATGTATCTTCAATGGCGAGGTTTTGGAGTTGAAACGAAAAGTCTGGGATTTATTTTCTAACTTTACGATTGAAAAACAAAGTGCATCGCTTCTTTGGTCGCCACTGAAAGATACACTTTCCGTTGAGGGTAATTTGATATCAATGCTTTAAAAAACTGATATTTAACGAACTATTAAAATCAAGAAATATGACAATAAATAACTTATTCTTGAAAGTAAAACCAATTAGGTATTATGCTATAGGGAGGGATTTTTTAAATGCCCCTCATTATTTAGACATACAAAGAAAAACTAATCTTGAATATTCTAAAAGTCCATCACGAACCCAAGTAATAAATTTTTTATTGTCACTAATGAATAATGACACATGCTATTTAGAAATTGGTGTTCGAAACCCTGAAGATAATTTTAACCAAATAAAAGCAAATAAAAAGTACAGTGTTGACCCTGGCATTGAGTTTGAACCCAACCCCGTAGATTTCAAAATGACAAGTGATGCCTTTTTCCTAAAATTATCTCAAAATGATATTTTATCTAATAGTATCAAATTTGATGTGATATTCATTGATGGGTTACACCTTGCGGAACAGGTAGATAGAGATATTGAAAATGCTCTTAAATATCTTAAAGATGAAGGATTTGTAGTTCTCCACGATTGTAATCCTCCAAGCGAATGGCATGCAAGAGAACTTTATAGCTTTTTGAATACGCCTGCAGGTGGTAATTGGAATGGAACAACATGGAAGGCATTTCTTAAATGGCGTTGTAGTCCTTCTGTAAATTCTTGCTGTATTGATTGTGATTGGGGAGTTGGTATATTATCAAAGAAACATCAAATTGGAGAAAACATACATTCTATCAATTCTTTTTATGAGTTTAACGTTCTGGATAAAAACAGAATAGAATATTTAAATCTAATCGACTTTGAGACTTTCAAAAATAGAATGAAGCCATAAAAACTACCCACAACAACTAAGTTTTTCCCGATATGCATCGAGACAGGCTGTTGCGTCCGCAGGACTGCCTGTCCGCTCTTTTTGGCGGAAACAATGAAAAATTGGGTTGAACCCCGAAATGTTTCGGGGCAGGTCGGAACCTGTTGGATTCAGCTAAAAGTTTGTAAAAAATTCCTTTTGGAGATATTGATTTATAGGTTGGATTTTTCCTAGCTTGTTTTGGAGAGATTTTTTGTTTTCTGTCCTTGTTTGCAATGCTTTTTATAAAATATAGTGCACAACTATTGATTTTTTAGATTATCGAGCTAAACGATTTTGAGATGAACTAAAACACAAAGCCTTTTATGGACAAACCATAATTTTGCACTACCAAAAAACTTGAAAATAGAAGGTCTTTATAAACAAAGAACATAAAAAAGTGATGTAATTTTGTAGATTTATGCCAGTTGTACAAAATTTTAATTAAACGAATCAAAGATATAATAAAACAATAAATTTAATTAATATGGCTATAACATTTACTTATAAAGTAGAGAACAAAGTTCTAAAGGTATTTACACAAGGTAAAGATGATAGTCTACAAGACACAAAAAAATATGGAAAAGAAGTACTTGGATTATCAATAAAAAATGAGTGTAATAAGATACTTTGCGATGAAAGAAATCTTGAATATAACCTATCCGTCATGGACACTTTCAGTTTAGCAGAAATTGCGTCAATTAAAGCTAGAGGGTTGTGTAGAATTGCAATTGTGTGTCAGGAGAAATATTTAGATAATGGAAAGTTTTTTGAAACTGTTTCAAGTAATAGAGGATTGATTGTGTTAGTAACCGCTGAACTGGATCAAGCTAATGAGTGGTTGAAATAACATGGATAAACTCTATGCACAACCCTTAATTTACAAAGATAAAGACTGATTTTAAGCTCTTACATGGGTTTTTTTATGTTGAATTAGATTATTGTGCTTTTATCATTTGCATATTTTGAAGGCTAAAAAGTAATGAAATAAAGTTCAGTAGGTTGATTTTTTTGATTTGAATAAAAGCCTTTGCTTTTGCCATATTTTTCATTGGATTTTTAGTGAATTTCATCATTTTTTGGTTTTCAGGCTTTTGAAACGTACTTTCTGAATTAGATGAAGAGCCGACTTTAAATGAACCTTTTTCTTATTTTGCTGCTAGAAGATACCCATTTGCATTTAAAGCAATCCAAGAGCTTTTGGAGTTTATTAAAAAACGAAATGCCAATTTAGGAATCATATCCTTAATCGTGAGATTTAGAAAACTCTCAAATGTCCAAGAATTATTAATACATTTGGCTTAATCTGAATAGGTAAAGGCTTATATGCCTCACCACTGAAGGATATATGAAAACATCCACATTCATTAAAATGAGAAATATACTATCGACACTATTTATTTTGACTTTGGCATTTTGTGCCTTTGGAAATGATGGCGTTTATTTAACAAAGGGAAGTGTGATTTATCCAACACAGGAAACAAAAATTACATTGGACAAAGAAATCCTGTCATTCAAAATTATAGATAGAATAGCCTATGTTAATATTCAATTCCAATTCAATAATCCAGAAAATACGGATAGAAAATTATTAATCGGATTTCAAGCGCCCACAGCGACAGGTGATGTTTCGGACGCATTGAGCAATCTCAATCAAATAAACAACTTCCGAATTATTCAAAACGGACAAATTCTTCCTTATAAATTGAAAGCTACAGAATGCGAAGATTGTGAACTAAAAGAACCAGAAGAATTTCATTTTTCTCAATCCGAACCAGGAATTTTTGTTTATCTATTTGAAATAACTTTTAAACCAGGACTTAACCAAATAAATCATAGTTATAATTTTCCAGCAAGCAACAATGTAGCAATGGATGAATTTTACAACTACATTTTGACAACAGGTTCAAAATGGGCAGGTGGAAAAATAAAAGACTTGACCATCCATATTGACATGGGACATAATAAATACTTTTATATCAATGACATTTTTGGTCAAAATGCAAAATGGTCAATAATTGGTTCAGGAAAAGTAACGAGTGACAAATTTGACTATATCGACAATGAAACATGTCGCATGGTCAGAATACTAAATGGTAAACTGCAGATTAAAGTATTGGATTTTAAACCAACAAAAAACATTGAGTTTGGAATAGTAAGTAAATATTCATTTTCAGTGTTTCCAGTCTATCATGATATGTACAAACAAGGATTAATTGTTGGTATTGGTCGTTTAGACTTAGAAGGCCAATACACAAAAAAAGAACTTCGTTTGATGAGAAATACGATTTATGCCCAACATGGATATGAATTTAGCAGCCCTGACTTGAAAGCGTATTTTGATCAATTTGCTTGGTATATGCCTGACCCAAATTTAAAAATGGAAGATATCCTTTTGACCGAAATGGAAAAAGAATTTATTGAGAAAATCTTAATGAAAGAAAAGCAATAACCTGTGGGAACAAAATTAAAATGATAGCCAAGACAGCAGTACATTGAAGGGTTGTAGTTAGCTTCAACGTTTTTGTATTTTTACAAGAAAGCGCCACGTGGTCTGCTACTATTGTTATATTTATAGTTCTAAGTAAGTAAAAAATCAATTTCATGACTAATTTTAATCCAAGAATTATTGAAAACGCAGATTTGACTATTGTAGGTCAAATGGGTAACGAACAAAATGCAGGTATCCTTAGTGAAAGGATATCAATCATGCTGCATTTGGATGACAAAAAAAAAACGTTGTAAACCATGACTTATGTCAGGTGATATGGGGAAAACATCAAGAGAATACTTATGATATATTTTCTGGTTATCAAGTAAGCATGGTAGAAGATCTACCTATAGAACTAGAGGTCTATCAAGTTAAATCAAAAAAAATGGCCACATTTGAACATACTGGAAATACAAAATCACTCACTGATTTTATAAAGTCTGCTTATGATTATTGGCTTCCCAGATCTGGTTACAGCCTAAATAATACAGATTTCACTCAAATACAATTTGTTAGCCAAACTAAAGAAACTGACCATTTACTTCACTCAGAACAGAGAATTTTTAAGTGGGACGTTTGGATTGCTATCAATTAAGAAAAATTGGAAAAGCCAGAAGAGAACAATCTGTCTGAAATAATGCGACTTATACGATTGAACTTCGCAATTACCACCTTTTTACTTTATTTAAGTACACGCGAACTATAAAAATTAGAGAAATTTCCTATTAAAAATGAAAGCAGACTGAATGTTTTAAATCAAACAGTAAATTGAACGATGCATAACTGTTTAATTTATTATAAATCAATTTCATGCAAATTAGTGAAGAACATTGGGAAACGATAAGACAAACATGTGCCGATAGTTATTGACTACTTCAAAAATAAAGTTCTTCAATTGAAAATTTCAATTGAAACTATTATGCAGTTCTTTCGATAAAGAACATTTGTAGTTTAGGTGTCAAAGGCTTGTCTTTTTTATTGTAAACTCTTAATAAATTTTATTTTTAAAATTATTAAAACACTTAAATTGCTAAAAATTTAAAAGTGTTTTTTCATGGGTAATTTACACGATTACAGACGATCTTATGAGAAATCATTTCTTGAAAGAGATCACTTGGATGCCAATCCTTTTCAGCAGTTTAGAACATGGTTTGTAGAAGTCGATGAGGCTGGGAATGTAGACGAAGCAAATGCCATGACCATTAGCACCACTGGCATCGATGGCTTTCCAAAGTCTAGGGTAGTCTTACTCAAGTCTTACGACGCTCGTGGGTTTGTGTTTTATACCAACTATGACAGCGAAAAGGGAAAAGCAATTCTTCAAAATAATAAGGTGTGTTTGTCCTTTTTTTGGCCTCATGCCGAGCGCCAAATCATTATCAAAGGAGAAGCGCATAAAATTTCCGAGGAAGACTCAGACCGCTATTTCTACTCAAGACCAAAAGGCAGTCAATTAGGGGCAATTGTGTCTCCGCAAAGCCATGAGATTGAAAATCGAGAGGTTTTAGAGAACAACTTAAAAGCCTTGGAAGAAGAGTACAAACACAAAGAGATAAAACGCCCAAAAAACTGGGGCGGTTTTTGTGTCAGTCCAATGTCTTTTGAGTTTTGGCAGGGCAGACCGAACCGATTACACGACCGTTTTTTATACGAATTACGCGAAGACTTAGACTGGAACATCAAACGCCTAGCACCTTAACTTATGCCTAAAACACTTACCTTAATGCGTCATGGCAAATCCTCATGGGAATACAATTTGCAAGACCAATTCCGTCCGCTTAAAAATAGAGCTTTTAACGATATTGCTTTGGTTTTCTCTCATTTTAAACACCTGCTAAACGATAACATAGTTTTTAAATCTAGCCATGCCGTAAGAGCCGAAACTACAGCTCGGGAGTTTTTGAAAATTGCAGAAATTTCAACCGAAAAACTTGTGGTGGAACCTTCGTTGTACACCTTCGATCCACAACGCCTTCAACAGTTTATTCTTAATCAAGGCGAAGAAATAGACGAGTTGATGATTTTTGGACACAATCCGGCTTTTACTTCAATAGCAAATTTTTATGGTTCGGAGTATTTTGACAATGTACCCACTGCAGGGTTAGTTCAACTAAAGTTTAACAGCGACACATGGGCTAATATCAAAAGCGCAGAAACCCTTTTACACCTATTTCCAAAACAATTGAAATAATGCAAAAAGACAGGTTTTACAATCGAGAATTAAGTTGGTTAAAGTTCAACGAACGTGTTCTGCAAGAAGCATCTGACCCTCAAGTTCCTTTGATTGAAAGGCTCCGTTTTTTGGGTATTTTTTCAAATAATCTGGACGAATTTTTTAGAGTTCGGTATGCGCTCATCAAACGTATTTCTCAAGCAGGTAAATCTGGGAAAAAGCTTTTAGGCGGTTTTAGAGCCTCAGATTTGTTGAAGGAAATCACCCAAATCGTGATCAATCACCAAACCGAGAGTTTAAAGATTTTACACAAAATTCAATCCGACTTAAAACAGCATAATATTCATATCGTAAAAGAAGATGAAGTAAATGAAGAGCAAGGGCAATTTGTTAAACATTTTTTTATAGAAAAAATAAGCCCGGCTTTGGTGACCATTATGCTCAATGATTTGCAAGAAGTCCCAAATTTGCAAGATTCTGCCGTGTATCTTGCGGTAAAATTGGTTCAAAAAGAAGAAGACAATAGCCTTAAAAACAGGTATAGCCTTATTCAGATTCCAACAAACGTCAATCGTTTTGTGGTTTTGCCAAGTATTGGAAAGGATAAATACGTCATGCTGGTGGATGATTTAATTCGTTACAATCTTGATTTAATTTTCAATATTTTCACATACGAAAGCATAAGCGCAAACATGATTAAAATTACCAGAGATGCTCAGCTCGACATCGAAGGTGATTTAGGCAAAAGTTACGTCGAAAAATTGATGAAGAGCGTAAACCAAAGACTAAGTGGAGACGCTGTGAGGTTTGTATACGACAAAACTATTGAAAACGACACTTTGGAATACTTGTTACCAAAATTGGGCATAGACAATAAAGATAGTTTGATTCCAGGTGGTCGTTACCACAATAGACGTGACTACATGAAGTTTCCAGATTTGGGTGCTAAGCATTTGTTGTACAGCAAAATAGAACCATTGCCTATCAGCGGACTAATTCTACAAGGCAGTTTGTTAAAAGAAATTGCGCATAGAGACTTTCTTCAATTTACGCCTTATCAGACTTTTTCATATACGGTAAAATTTTTAAGAGAAGCGGCACTTGATCCTAAAGTGGTAGCCATCAAAATTACAATTTACCGTTTGGCAGAAATTTCGCACATAGCAAGTTCTTTGATCAATGCTGCAAAAAATGGCAAAGAGGTCACAGTTTCCATCGAGCTTCAAGCCAGATTTGACGAAGCCAACAATATCAGGTATTCCGAGAAAATGCAACGCGAAGGCATTAACCTTATCTTTGGAGTTTCAGGTTTAAAAGTACATTCCAAAGCATGCTTGATTCATAGATTGGAACACGGAAAAGTAAAACGATACGGCTTTATAAGCACTGGAAACTTCAATGAAAATACAGCAAAAATTTATACAGATTATACATTATTTACAAGCCATAACGGAATTTTAAAAGATCTGGAAGAAGTCTTTGGTTTTTTTGAAATTAACTATAAGATTAATAAATACAAGCATTTAGTAGTCTCACCACATTTTACAAGAAAGTTTTTTAATAGAAAAATTGACCAGCAGATCAAACTGGCAAATGAGGGAAAGCACTGTGGGATATTATTTAAAATGAATAGTTTATCCGATTATAAGATGATTGCTAAACTCTACGAAGCCAGTAGAGCTGGTGTAAAAATCAAGTTGATTGTGAGAGGAATCTGCTGTCTAATTCCTGGTGTAAAAGGCTTTAGTGAAAATATTAAGGCCATCAGTGTGATAGATAAATTTTTAGAACATCCTCGGCTATACATTTTTAATACCCCAGAAGAGCAAGAAGTTTTTATTTCCTCTGCTGATCTGATGACTAGAAATTTGGATTACAGAGTAGAAATTACATGTCCGATATATGACGATGCGATCAAGCAAGAACTCATCGATACCTTTGACATCAGCTGGAACGATAATGTAAAAGCAAGAGACCTGTCCACAGAGAATAATCAATATATCAAGACTAATAATAAGCCATTGCGAAGTCAGTTTGCGACTTACGATTATTACAAAGCGAAAGTTTAATATAAAATTTAATATTTGTGTTGAAAATTAGAAAATATGCAGCTATAGATATTGGATCCAATGCCATTCGATTACTGATATCCACAGTTACAAAGCCAGAAAATAAACCTGTTACATTCAAGAAAACCTCTTTGGTACGTGTGCCCATTCGACTTGGTCAAGATGTGTTTGTAAATCAGTACATTTCGGACAACAATATCTCTCGAATGAAGGATGCCTTAAAAGCTTTTCAGTTACTGATGGATTGCCATAATATTGAAAGGTATAGAGCTTGCGCGACCTCTGCCATGCGGGATGCAAAAAATGCCAAATCACTTATCGAATCGATTAAAAAAGAGACGGCGATTGACATCGAAGTCATCGATGGAGACGACGAAGCAGCGATTATTGCAGCCACAGATTTACACGAACTCATTTACTCGGACAAGAATTATGTGTATGTCGATGTTGGCGGTGGCTCGACAGAAATTACCATTTATTCGAATGGAAAAACTTTGAATTCCCGCTCATTTAAAATTGGGACAGTAAGATTGCTGAATAATCTTGTCACACAAGACGATTGGGAACAAATGATCAGTTGGTTAAAAATTCATACCAAAGGACTGCAAAAAATTGAAATGATTGGTTCAGGTGGAAACATTAATCATATTTTTAAAGCTAGTGGAAAAAAACTTGGAAATCCATTATCGTATTTTTATTTAAGTTCTTATTACCAGCTGCTACAATCCTTGACTTATGAAGAAAGAATTTCTCAATTACAAATGAATGTGGATAGAGCAGACGTAATTATTCCAGCTACAGAAATTTACCTAACAGCGATGAAGCACAGCAGGTCAAGAAGTATACACGTTCCAAAAATTGGACTATCGGACGGCATAATTAAGTCTTTGTATAACGAAGATGTTTCAATGGCATCATAGATGAAAAATTTTAGACCTAAACATTTTATACCATTTTGCTTTTATTTGCTATTTGCAGTTCAACAAGCAAAATGCCAATCTCAAAGCACAACAGATACACTAACAATAGCCGAATTCAATTGGACTGTTGTCGTGCCTGAGGACTTCGAACCTGTCAATCAACAAGATTGGAATAAAGTACTGCAAAAAGGCATGGATTTATTGGAGGATACTTATGATGAAGAAATTGAAAATCAATCCGTAACGCTTTTTATTTTTAAAAAAGGGAAATTTAACACATTTGAAGCCAATTGGCAACCTTACGATGTCGAAGTTGACGGCGATTACATGCAGACTTACGCCGATGTGAACAGAGTGGTTTACCAAGCTTTTGAAGACCAATTGAAAGGAACAATGCTGGATTCCCTAACCACCACGCAGAATGTAAGTGGACTTCAATTCAACCGATTTGATGTTTCTTTAGATTTTCCGAATGGCATAAAACTAAGAACCTCTAGCTTTAGTCGACTATTTGATAAAAAAGAACTCACTTTAAATATCACTTATATCGATGAAAAAATTGGACAAACAATACTAAACGCATTTTTGAATTCAAAATTTGAAGAATAAAAAGATTTTTTTAATTTCAGCCATAGAATAATCATATCAACAATTTATAACACCCTGATGAAAAACATTTTACATTTAGCATTTACTTTGTTTACAATACAAGTTTTTGCACAAACTCCAATCATCAACGAGCTGGATTCCGACACGCAAAGCGTAGATACAAAAGAATTTATAGAAATAAGAACAAGCTCTGCTTTCCAAAGTTTAGATGGTTATTTGCTCGTACTCTTTAACGGCTCGAATAGTGGTGGCGATGCAAGCTATTACAACCTTGATTTGGATGGATTTGTGACAGATGTCAATGGGTTGTTTGTTCTCGGTGGCAGTGAAGTTTCGCCGTTTCCAGACTTTCAGTTGCCTGAAAACACCATTCAAAATGGCGCCGATGCCATCGCTATTTATCAAGCCAATGAGTCTGATATGCCTATTGGTACAGTGGCGACAACGCTCAATCTTGTGGATGCTTTGGTTTACGACACCAACGACGGTGACGATACAGTGTTGATGAATCTGTTAGGGGTTACAGTACAAATGAATGAAGGAGAGAATGGCAATAAAGACTTTCAGTCTATACAACGCGCCAACGATGGCTCATGGTATGCGGCAACACCAACACCAAAACAACTCAACGATGGTTCGGGAGTGATTTTAAATGAAATCGCTATAAGCACAGACCAAACGGTTTAT
>JAUIFC010000142.1 GCA_030429455.1 Bacteroidia bacterium
AAAATTATACCAATAGTATAAGTTTGGAAGAAATAGCCGATGTTGCAAACATGACTGTGCCTGCTTTTTGTCGCTATTTTAAAAAAATGACCAGAAAAACCTTTACAGAGTTTGTAAATGAATACCGAATAGCTCATGCCGCGAAACTTTTACACGAGAAGCAAATGAGTATTTCTGAAGTTTGTTACACCAGCGGATTTAATAACATTTCTCATTTTAATAAACTCTTTAAAGCCTTTTTTGGAAAAACTCCTTCTATATATCGTGAAGAGTTGAAGTTTTTGGTATCATAAACTGGCTTAAACAGTGACAATATTGATAACATTTTTATTACCAACCTGAGTTCGATTAATATTTTGGTTATAAAATACAGAATATCAATGTTTTGCCTATGTCATGCATGGCACAGTCGAAGCCATACAAAATTCTATAATTCTAATATAATTAGAGTTCTTTCTTAACGAGAGACGCTCTGTTTTCAAAGGCCTCAATGCTAATCTTAGGTTTTCCATAAAGGTTTATTTTACTAGTGCCCGAAGCATTGAGGTGTAAAGAATCTGATACGTTTAAGTAAATGGCAGCTTTGTTATCTATTTTCAAATTGGCATTGTTGCTTAATAATTCTTTGGCATTAATGTCCGAAGATTGAGAAGCAAGAATGTCTAGATTGTAAGAAAAGCCTTGAATATTTAGTTCGGCGTTATCATAAGTTTTGATGCTTAAATTTTCACTTTTTATAGTAATATCATTATTGCTGTTTTGTTTTAAATCCAATGTTGCTTCCTTCGTTTCAATTTTCAATTTACAGTTGGTTGAAATCTTAAAACTTTCGTCATGATTGTTGGTTAATGAAAAATTATCCGCAATAATTTCTGCCTCAATCTTAGAATCATCATTCAATGTTAGATTTAATGCTGGTAATTGAATGCCTGATTGGCTTGTGACATTTACATCGTCGTTTAGAATAATATTTTTGAGTTTGTCCGAATAGCGAATTTCGGCTTTAAACCTTTTTGACCGTGTTACTTTTTGGTCGATGTTAAAGCGCAATATGCCGTTTTCAACCTTGAAATTGATAATGGGAATAAGATTTTCATCGGCTTCTATGGTTACCGAAGGTGCTTGAGATTTAACTAAAACAACCTCCAATTCGTTTCCTATAGAAAGCGTTTCAAACTCTTCAACAACGGTATTTTGTATTTTTATATTACCATTGCCTTTTATTTTCGTTTGTGCATAAAGCGCGGTAAAACAAAGAATTAAGAATGTAGTTAGGACTGATTTGTTCATATGTTCAATTATGTTTCAAAGATATATTTTATTTCTTTGGTGAAAAATTATTGGCTTAACATGTTAACGGCATAATTGTTCAAATTATTGGATTTATTCTTTTTATGAAAAGATTAGAAATTCTTTTTTTATCACCCTTTTATTCTCATCTACCTTTGAATAAAATTTTAAACAAATGAAGTTAACCTTAAAAATAGCAGCTGTTTACAATATCCTTTGGGGATTATGGGTAGGATTATTTCCAAACCATTTTTTCGAATTGGTGAACTTGGAATTGCCCGTACATACAACCATTTGGCAAGGAATGGGCATGGTTATCGGCGTTTTTGGGTTAGGTTATTGGTGGGCGTCTTATTCTCCTTTGCGCCATTGGCCAATCGTTGCTGTCGGAATGTTGGGCAAAATATTTGGTCCTGTAGGCTTTTTTGTCAATTACTTCTTAGGCGAAATCGAGTTTGGATTTTTCTATACTTTGATCACTAACGATTTTATTTGGTGGATTCCCTTTGGATATATTTTATGGAAAGTTCATACTGAATATAACTGGAAATTAACAGATTAGTCTTGGATATCGATCATATTTTACTTTTTAAACTTTTATCTGATTTTGGACTTTTTGTTCTCATTTGGATAGTTCAACTTATTATTTATCCTAGTTTTCAATATTACAATGAGGCGGATTTGATTAAATGGCATCACATCTATACCCAAAAAGTTACTTTAGTGGTTTTGCCTTTAATGCTGAGTCAGCTTTTGCTGTCGTTTTGGTTAATTTATCTGAATCATGGGCAGTTTTACGAAGTTGCAAATATCATTTTGGTCGTTCTTACTTGGGCAACAACATTTTCGATGTTTGTGCCTTTACATAACACTATTTCAAATTCAAAACATATCAGTCAAAGTATCTCGAAGCTGATCCATTGGAACTGGATAAGAACGTTTATGTGGAGTTTGATTTTAATTTTAACATTTTTTAAAATACTGTAAAACAGCATATTGGGTTTTAATAGAATTTATTTTTTGTTGTTATATGATTTCAGTTTTGGTCATGTCGATTAAATATTGTATTATGGCGAGTTAACAAAATAAAAACACGTACATGAGACAACTAAAAATCACTAAGCAGGTTACAAATCGAGAATCCAAATCTTTAGATAAATATTTGCAAGATATCAGTAAAGTGGACTTGATTACTGCTGAAGAAGAAGTGGAATTGGCACAACGCATCCGTGAGGGAGACCAAGTTGCTTTAGAAAAACTAACAAATGCCAATTTACGTTTCGTGGTTTCAGTTGCTAAACAATATCAAAACCAAGGTTTAAAACTTCCAGACCTTATTAACGAAGGCAATGTAGGTCTTGTAAAAGCAGCAAAACGATTTGATGAAACGAGAGGTTTCAAATTTATTTCGTACGCGGTATGGTGGATTAGACAATCCATACTTCAAGCACTGGCAGAGCAATCGAGAGTTGTTCGTTTACCGTTGAATAAGATTGGTGTTATTAACAAAATAAATAAAACCTATTCTCATTTAGAGCAAATAAACGAAAGACCACCATCTGCTGCAGAAATTGCTAAGGAATTGGACATGTCTGAATCTCAAGTGAAAGTTGCGCTTAAGAATTCTGGACGTCATTTGTCGATGGACGCACCATTTAAAGAAGGTGAAAACGATTCTAACCTTTACGATGTTTTAAGTTCTGACGAATCTCCAAATCCGGATGATCAATTGATGAAGGATTCGTTAAGTGTGGAGATTAATCGTGCTTTAGATACTTTATCTCAAAGAGAAGCCGACGTTATCCGATTAAATTACGGCATTGGAAATCAACCTGCTATGACGCTTCAAGAAATAGGGGACATGTTCGATTTGAGCCGTGAGCGAGTCAGACAGATTAGAGAAAAAGGCATTAGACGCTTAAAGCACCAGTCAAAAAACAAAATGCTAAAAAAATATTTGGGGTAAAATTTTACTCGTTAAACGAATTTAAGGAGCTGTCTTTTACCAAGGGCAGCTTCTTTTTTTTAGCTATATCTGTTGCACTATTTGTCACAGCAGTCTAAATGATAAGTACTCCAAACCCAAAAAATATAACTCCAGTTTAAAAACTTTTGTTGTGTAAAATTTCGCTTCTGCTTTTAATGTGTTTTTCTGACCTTAATTCTCGAGTTAGGAAGGAGATTATTAGGCAAAGCCACATTTTGTAGGTTCACCTTGGCTGTGGTGTTTACTCCATTTAAGCCAGTTTTTCTTTATATTTCTTAACTAATACATTTGCAAATCCAGGTTTGTCATTCCTTAAAAATTCCATTTCTTTTCCATTCACAATAGTAGGATGAATGTCCCTGAGATACTTGTCACTCCATGTTGCAAGTTCTAAAAGTACAGGTGTCAACGCCAATCCTTTTTCAGTCAAAAGGTAATGATTAGTCTTTTTATTATCTGGTCTTTTGGTTTTTATAATTACACCCACCTCTTCCAAAAACTTGAGTTTGGAAGATAGAATATTGGTAGCAATAGCTTCATCCGCCTCTATAAAATCTTTAAATGTCTCTTTGCCTTCGATAAGCATCTGCTTTACGATAACCAACATCCATTTGTCACCCAAAACATCCAATGCTGTGGTGAAGGGGCAATTACATCTAAAGTCTTGTCTCATATGTTAAGTCAGTATTAATTTTTACTTGCAAAATGAAATTTATTTTAATTTTCACTTGCATATTGAAAGTTAACCTGTAATTTTGCTTGCGAAACAAAAGTAATAATTATTAGACAAATGGCAAGAACAATGAGAAAAGTATTAACAGCATTGGCACTATCAGGTCTTCTCGCTTCCTGGAGCAATGCGCAGACAACATTAACAAGCGGGCTTAATTCTAAAAAATCAAAAGAAATGAACAACAAAGAAATCGTAGGTGCTTTTTTGGGCGCTGTTGCCCAACAGGATGTTGAAACTATACGACAAGTTGCAAACGACGATTACATCCAGCATAATCCATTTGTGCCAACTGGTTTAGAACCTTTTATTGGTTTATTACCCGTGTTAAAAGAACACGGAACATATGCCGAAAATATGAGAATGTTTCAAGATGGTAACTATGTGTTTATGCACAACATCTGGAAAAACGCCAAACCTTTTGGAGCCGATGAAATGGTGGCGTTTGACGTTATACGAGTGGATGAAAACGGAAAAGTAGCTGAGCATTGGGATGCAATGACCGTTTTGGTAAAAGAAACGGCAAGTGGACGAACACAAACAGATGGACCAACAACTGTTGAAGATTTGGACAAAACTGAAGCCAACAAAGCTTTAGCGGTTGCCCTTATTGAAGATGTTTTAATGGGTAAAAACCCTGAGAAGATTACCGAACACATTAGTTCGGAAGAGTACCATCAGCATAACCCACAAATTAAAGACGGATTAACAGGTATAGTGGAAGCTGTTGAGTATCTCACTTCTCAAAACAATATGTTTAAATACACCAAAATCCATAAGGTGTTGGGTGAAGGAAATTTTGTGCTTACTGTAAGCGAAGGTGAATGGAATGGTGGCAAGAAACACGTATTTTATGATTTGTTCAGAATGAAAGAGGGAAAAATTGTAGAACATTGGGATGTGATTCAAGAAATACCTACTGAAGGTTTGGCGCACAATAACGGAATGTTCGGATTTTAAAAATTAATAGGTATCAAAATGAAAAATATAATCATAACAGGTAGCAGTAGCGGATTCGGCTTAAAAGCTGCCAAAGACTTTGCCGATAAAGGCAACAAAGTATTTGCAACCATGCGAAAACCTGATGGAAAAAATGCAGGAAAGAAAGCCGAACTAGAAGGTCATTCTTCTAACATTAAAGTCTTGGACATGGATGTAATCGATGACACTTCGGTAAAAAATGCCATCAATGCCATTATTGCCGAAGCAGGACATATTGATGTACTCATCAACAATGCAGGCATCATGTATTTGGGAATTACTGAAGCATTTAGTGTTGAACAAGCAAAATTTCAAATGGAAACCAATTATTTTGGTGCCATTAGAGTAATGCAAGCTGTTTTGCCTTTTATGCGTAAAGCTGGTTCAGGTTTAATAATCAATACGTCTTCGTTGGTTGGTCGTATGTCACCACCATTTTTTGGAACTTATACCGCTACGAAACACGCATTAGAAGGCTACTCGCAAGCCTTACGCTATGAGGTTTCGCCCTTTGGAGTTGATATTGTTTTGGTAGAACCAGGACCGTTTGGAACAGGATTATTGGCTTCGGGTCAAGCACCTGCACATAGTCAAGTTTTAGAAACTTATGGCGAACTGGCTGGTGTTCCGGCAGCAATGGGTGAAAATTTTGCTCAAATGCTTCAAAGTGAAGATGCTCCAGATCCTCAATGGGTAGTAGATGCCTATATGAAATTAGCTGAACTGCCTTTTGGAAGTCGCCCTACAAGAACAGTTGTTGGTATCACTTGGGGTACTGACGAAATCAACTCTTTAACTCAACCTATTCAAGACAGAATTTTGAAAGAAATGCAACTTGATACAGTATTAGGTGGTGCTTCGGCTTAATTATTCAGTTGACTTTTAATTTATTAAAATCACAAAGGCTTCGGTTTTTGTGATTTTTTTTGTCAAATAGAATTATATCATTCCGTCACTGAAATGCATATAATTTTTATATTTTTTCATTTTGAAGGTTCACCTTGGCAGCGGTGTTTATCAATTAAGGAATGTATTATTTTAATTTCCAACCTATACCTACATCCAAAATAGAGGTATTTATTTTATTGTCTCTTTTAATCAAACCAGCAGTGTAATTCACTAACACTTTCAAATTAACAGTCACTTGATAATTTACGCCACAAGACACCCCGAAATCAAATTTGTCATAGTCTATATCTGAAATTATTTCAGCGTTTTCACTTACTTCCGAATTCCAATCTATAGAGTTCTTGGTGGTTTCAAATGTTCGGTCAATGATATACATCAGCTGAGGGCCAACTCCAAATTGTATATCTGGTATTAATTCGTATTGGACTTTTATAGGTAATTGAATAATGAAATCGGAAACTTCAATTTCAATAGGATTAGTATTCGTAACAATTGTGCAGATGTTATTTCTAATTGAATATCATCAATTTTTTCAACAGCCTTATGTCTTCTGATCATTAATTCAGATTGTAATCCTAACTTGTCATTAAGACTCATTTCACCATATAGCCCAATAAAAAAACCGAGATTATACTCTATTTCTAGTTGATTACTTCTCTCTTCAATGGGATAATTAAAATAGTCGAGTCCTCCTAATAATCCATAACTATAAACAGAGTTTTGAGCGTTTGAATGGGTTATGGATAAGACAATTATTAAAATCAGTCTTATAAATTTCATTAAAGTTGAGTTTTTCATCGTGTTTTGAACGGGAAGTTTAAGTTTTATTGGTGACTGAAGAAGTGAGAGGCGCACTCGGCTAGTTGTCTCTGGCAGAGCCGTCTGCTCGATGCTAGCTTTATTATAAACTTTCAGTAAACTCTTTTAACAATTCAATGCCCTCTTCATCAAGCATTGTTGTTCCGATAAAAGGCATTTTACCTCTCATCATTGTGTTGACAACCTTTTCTTTTTTGCGTAGAATCCCTGTTTGCTCTAATGATGTCTCATACCTGAAGTCAAATCGTCTTTGTGCAGATACTTCCCAGCCTTCTGGATTATGACAATGTGCACAGTTCATATCTAAATAAGCACGACTTCTTTCCATTAATGATGCTTCAGGATTTTTATAATCAACTATTTTGTCAATTTGACTAACATCAAATTCACTTAAAATTCCTACTGATTGTAAGTGTTCAATTTGATTTAGATTTGAATTATTTCTATTTACAATACGATTTAAATTTCTTAGCGTTGGTCCTATTGGTGCTATTTTAGTTTTCGACTGATGACAAGTCATACATTGATTCTCGGTTGGAACTTGATAATTGGTAGAACGCTTTGTGCCGTTTTCGGAAACCCAACTAATTCTTGTTTCAAGTCCATTCGTTTCTAGTAAGGCGTTAGTTTGCTGTTTGTTCCAAATGTATGTAGCCACGTTCCAGATGTCATTTTCTTTTATTTCTAAACGAGTTTCTATAATTTGTTTACCTAAACTGTGGTCTCTATCATCATTGTAATAGAAAAATGTTTTAGTAAGTATTGTTCCATTTGGAAACTCTATGGAACCGTCATTTAACTTTTTCATTTTTGTTCCTACAGGTAATTTAACAAGCCTTTGTTTATGGGAATAATCAGTAAATAAAGTTGAACTCAATTCCAATAAGTGGAAATCTTTTGACGGAAGCAAATCAGCTGGTAAGCCCTCAAAAATTTTATAGTCCGAAAGATTTACTTTGAATTTGGTTGACTTTGGAAAATTAAAATCAGGAATTTCAACATATTCCTCATCTCTGAAATTATCGCTGTTGCAGGCAACAATAATAAAAAGAAGTAAAACTGCTAAGAACGAAAGAGATTTAGTCATAAAATCAAGTTTTTTTTTCAATTATCAACGAAGATATCCGAACAAATTGAGTCTGTTGTATTGAAATCTTTTAGCAACAAAATCATTTAGCTAAACAACTGCAGTTAAACATTAATCTATGTTCGACTGGTTAAAACTGTCGTTAGCAGAATGAAATTCTTAACTTAAATAAAACTTGGTATTTTAGATATTTAAATGTTTGACATGGTTGAGTTATGGAAACGCACTAATAAAGAATATTTTTTCTTTGGTATACTTACAGTATTGTTGTTTTTATTGAATTCTTTCGACAAAGGCCAATTTGGTTTTAATTCTCGTAAGGCACTCTATTCTATAAGCTATGTAATATGTGCATTAATTATTAACTACATTTTAATTCCTAAATTCCTTTACAAAAAGAAAGCAAAGATTTTCTTTTTATTGCTAATACTTTCAATTACAGTTGTAATTATCTTTGAGGAATTTGTGGTTGAAAAAATATTATTAGCCAGTTCTCATGGTCGTGGATTTAATTTGTTTTGGACGCTGCTAGATGTTTTGCCACCATTAGCATTTTTAGTTGGATTTAAATTTTCATGGGATGCCATTGAAAAGCAAAAGAGAATAGATTCCCTCAGTAGATTGGTAGTAGAAAGTGAATTGAATTTTCTAAATTCTCAAATAAATCCACATTTTCTATTTAATAACCTTAATAATCTTTACGCCTACGCATTAGAAAACTCTCCAAAAACTCCTAAAATAGTACTTAGTCTTTCTTCCATTTTAAGATATATGCTTTACGATTGTAGAGAAGATAGGATTTTATTAAGTAAAGAAATTAGAAATTTGAAAGATTACATCGAATTATACCATTTGCAATTCGATGATAAAGGAAAAGTAAATTTCAATATAGAAGGTAATTTATCTCAACTGAAAATAGCTCCTCTTATTTTAATGGTTTTTATTGAAAATGCTTTTAAACATTCTTATGCAAGTCAATTAAATAATATTTTAATTAATATATCAATAAAAATTACAGATAAAACATTATACTTTACTTGCGATAATAATTATTCCAACAACAGTAATACAAACGATTTGAGCAAAGGAATTGGATTAAAAAATGTAAAAGGAAGACTTGACATTATTTATTCTGAAAAACATGAACTTACTATAGAGGATAAAAATAATATGTACAAAGTATTTTTGAAAGTTGAGTTAGAGTAGAAAGGTTTATACATCGCCGGTTTTATGAAAAAAAAAGATAAATCAATAATAAGATGCATAGTTATAGAAGACCAAATGCCAGCACGCAAAATTCTTAAAAAATATATTGAAGATGTGGAAATACTGCAACTAAAGGGAATGTTTTCTAATGCATTAGAAGGCCTAGATTATTTAAGAGAGAATTCAGTCGATTTGATATTCCTAGATATTAATTTGCCTAAACTTTCTGGAATTGATTTTTTGGATGTCTTGAAAGAACAACCCAAAGTTGTATTAACTACAGCTTTCTCAGATTATGCTATACAAGGCTACGAATTGGATATAACTGATTATCTGCTTAAACCATTTTCTTTTCAGCGCTTCTTAAAAGCCGTTATGAAAGTACAGCGACAATTGAATTACGTCACAAATATTGACGAATATAAAGAGCCAAAAAGTATTTTAGTTAAAGTTGGTTATGACTTGGTAAGTGTTCAATTCGATAAAATTATTTATGTACAGACTGATGGTGATTATACGATAATATTTTGCGAGGATAAAAAATATCATGTTTCTTATCCATTAAGATATTGGGTTTCAAATTTACCTTCTTCCAAGTTTATTCAGGTTCATCGTTCGTTTTTGGTAAATATTCACCAAGTTCAAGTAGTGTCTTCTAATTTTCTAAAAATAAACGAATCAAAGATTCCGTTAGGCAGAGTATACAAAAAGGACTTTCTCGATAATTATCAAAGGTTAGAAAGATAAAGGTCAGTTTTTTCCAGCTTGCCCATAACGGTGAGTATAAGAATAGTAGCCGATTGCGTGGCACTTTCCTGTCAAGTTACAAGAAAAATGAAGCGGGCTACAACCCTTGAATTTACTACTGTATCGGCTATTATTTTTATACATTGTGTGCGCCTTGAATGGTAAATATAGTCCTATAAATTGACAAAAGTTCTTTTAAATTAAGAATTAGCTAGAGGGTTAAAGTCCCTTATGGGTCAGGGTAACGCCTGTAACCATTAGCAAGTGGCAA
>JAUIFC010000143.1 GCA_030429455.1 Bacteroidia bacterium
TGCTACAGATGGTCCAATGCCACAAACTCGTGAGCACATCTTATTAGGTCGTCAAGTTGGTGTTCCGAAAATTGTTCCTTTCTTGAATAAAGTCGATCTTGTAGACGACGAAGAGCTTTTAGAGCTTGTTGAAATGGAAGTTAGAGATTTATTAAGTTTCTATGAGTATGATGGTGACAATGTTCCTGTAATTGCTGGTTCTGCATTAGGTGCTTTAGAAGGAGATCCTGAATGGTCAAAAAAAGTTGAAGAACTAATGGATGCCGTTGATGACTATATAGACATGCCAGCAAGAGAAATCGACAAAGATTTCTTAATGCCTGTTGAAGATGTATTCTCAATTACTGGACGTGGTACTGTTGCAACTGGTAGAATTGAAACTGGTGTTGCAAATACTGGAGATCCTGTAGAAATCATTGGTATGGGTGCAGAAAAATTGACTTCAACAATCACTGGTGTCGAAATGTTTAGAAAAATATTGGACAGAGGTGAAGCTGGTGATAACGTTGGTATCTTGTTAAGAGGTATAGACAAGAAACAAATCTCTAGAGGTATGGTTATTGTTAAGCCTGGTTCAGTAACTCCACACGCTAAGTTCAAAGCTGAGGTTTACGTTCTTAAGAAAGAAGAAGGTGGTAGACACACTCCTTTCCACAACAACTATAGACCACAGTTCTATGTAAGAACAACTGACGTAACTGGTACAATTTCTCTTCCTGATGGAGTAGAGATGGTAATGCCTGGTGATAACTTAACAATTACTGTTGAATTATTACAGCCTATTGCCATGAATGTTGGTCTTCAGTTTGCTATCAGAGAAGGTGGTAGAACTGTAGGTGCTGGTCAGGTTACTGAAATTTTAGAATAATATCATTAACATATGAGTTTGAGGTAATGCGACTTTCGTCGTCATTACCTCGACTTATGTTATAAAATAAGTTCTTTTAATTACGGGTTTAGCTCAGTTGGTAGAGCACTGGTCTCCAAAACCAGGTGTCGGGAGTTCGAGCCTCTCAACCCGTGCGAAGCAAAGGATTGTTAGCGAGAAGTTTATCCCGATGTAGATCGGGAAGCCTCTCAACCCGTGCGAAGCAAAGGATTGTTAGCGAGAAGTTTATCCCGATGTAGATCGGGAAGCCTCTCAACCCGTGCGAAGCAAAGGATTGTTAGCGAGAAGTTTATCCCGATGTAGATCGGGAAGCCTCATGATCCTTGTAAAGTAAGGTTTTAAAAGCGCTGAGTTTTTCTCTAGTTGTATGAAAAATGCTCACAAACCTTGAAACTTATTCTGTAGTTTTTATTCATATTAAAACTACATCGAATATAATAATTTTAAAGAATTATTTTATCCTTTAAATATTCTTTATGTCATTTTAATAATACTGATTGTCAGTTGTAAATAAATTTAATATTATGTCTGGTCTTATTACTTACATAAACGAATCTTACCAAGAATTAAAAAACCATGTTTCGTGGCCTTCTTATGCTGAGGCGCAGAGATTAATGGTTATAGTGGCTGTGTTTTCAGTATTATTATCCCTTGCAGTATATGGAATTGACCAACTATTTAGTGGAGCTATAGAGTCTTACTTTAATTGGGTAAAATCATAATCATGTCAGATGCTTCTGTAAAAAAATGGTACGTCGTACGCTCAATTAGTGGATCCGAAAATAAAATAAAGGATTACATTGAAAGAGAGATTGCTCATGAGGGTCTAGAAGATTATGTAGATCAAATAATTGTCCCAACTGAAAAAGTTGTTCAAATAAGAAATGGTAAAAAGATACAAAAAGACAGGGTTTATATGCCTGGTTATATTGTTATCAATGCCAATTTGGAAGGAGAAATAACCCATGTTATAAAAAACGTAAATGGAGTTATTGGATTTTTAGGAGAGACCAAAGGTGGAGATCCTGTTCCTCTTAGAAAATCAGAAGTCAATAGATTATTAGGTAAAGTAGACGAACTATCTACTACAACCGAACAAGTTAACATTCCTTATTCTATAGGAGAGAGTGTCAAAGTTATTGATGGTCCATTCAATAGTTTTATGGGTACAATAGAGAAAGTAAACGAAGAGAAAAGAAAACTTCAAGTTATGGTTAAGATTTTCGGAAGAAAGACACCAGTTGAGTTAAGTTTTCTTCAAGTCGAGAAAATATAAATGTTACGTGATATTTAGATTGTTTTAATGCTTCCCACTTAAACAATCCAATTAAATCATTATTTAAAAATGGCAAAAGAAGTAAGTAAAATTGTAAAGCTTCAAGTTAAAGGAGCTGCTGCAAACCCTTCTCCTCCAGTAGGACCTGCATTAGGTGCAGCTGGTGTGAATATCATGGAGTTTTGTAAGCAGTTTAACGGAAGAACTCAAGACAAGGCTGGCAAAGTTTTACCTGTAGAAATTACAGTGTACAAGGATAAGTCTTTTGACTTTATCATCAAAACACCACCAGCAGCAGTTCAAATTCTTGAAGCAACAAAAGTTAAAAAAGGTTCTGGAGAACCTAACAGGAAAAAAGTTGCTACCATCACTTGGGATCAAGTAAAAGTAATAGCAGAAGACAAAATGCAGGATTTAAATGCGTTTACTGTAGAGTCTGCTATGAAAATGATAGCAGGTACTGCAAGATCAATGGGTGTTAATGTCAAAGGTGGTGAAGCACCTTTATAAACTATTTACCTAGAAACAATGGCACAAATTACAAAAAAACAAAAAGAAGCAAGAGCTAAGGTTGATAAAAATCAATTGCATACAGTTCTTGAGGCTTCTCAGAAAGTAAAAGACATATCGAGTGCAAACTTTGATGAGTCTGTTGATATTGCAATAAGATTGAATGTAGATCCTAGAAAAGCAAACCAAATGGTTAGGGGTGTTGTTACTCTTCCAAATGGCACAGGAAAGGAAACTACAGTATTGGCTCTTGTCACACCTGATAAAGAAGAGGCTGCAAAAGCTGCAGGTGCGGACTACGTAGGTTTAGACGAGTATCTTACCAAGATTAAAGGTGGTTGGACTGATGTCGATGTTATCGTTACCATGCCTAGTGTAATGGGTAAGTTAGGTCCTTTAGGTAGAATATTAGGCCCTAGAGGTTTAATGCCTAATCCAAAAACTGGAACAGTAACTATGGATGTTGCTAAGGCAGTGGCGGATGTCAAAGGTGGGAAAATTGACTTTAAAGTCGATAAAACAGGTATTGTACATGCTTTAATTGGAAAAACATCTTTCGATGCGGAAAAGATTGCAGGTAATGCTAGAGAATTACTTTCTACAGTGGTAAAATTAAAACCACAAACTGTTAAAGGTGTTTATATCAAAAGTATTTACCTTTCATCTACAATGTCTCCAGCAGTTCAAATTGATACTAAACGTTTCACCGAATAATAACTCAAATAATGACAAGAGAAGAAAAATCACTAATAATTGATGAGTTAACGGAAAAATTAGCTAATAATACAAGCATATATTTTACTGATATTTCAGGATTAGATGCTCAAAGTACCAATAAGCTAAGAAGAGCTTGTTTTAAAGCTAACGTAAAGTTGCTCGTAGTAAAGAATACTTTAATGGCTAAAGCCATGATCAAATCTGATAAGAATTTTGGTGAATTAGACCAAATCTTAAAAGGAAATACATCTATGATGTTTTCTGATACAGGTAATGCACCGGCTAAAGTGATTAAAGATTTTAGAAAGAAAAATGAAAAACCAATTCTTAAAGGGGCTTTTGTTGATGAAGCTATTTATTTAGGTGATAACTACCTAGAAGCTTTAGTTAATATCAAATCTAAAGAAGAGGTCATAGGGGATATCATTGGTATACTTCAATCTCCTGCTAAAAATGTTATTTCCGCTCTACAATCAGGTGGTGGAAAAATTGCAGGAATACTTAAAACACTTTCTGAAAAGGAAGGATAAACAAATACAAATACAAACAAAATAATACATACAATTAAAACAATAGAAAATGGCAGATTTAAAAGATTTCGCAGAACAATTAGTTAACTTAACAGTAAAAGAAGTTAACGAACTTGCAGATATTCTAAAAGAGGAATACGGTATTGAGCCTGCTGCTGCTGCAGTAGCTGTTGCTGGCCCAGCTGGTGGTGCTGAAGAGCAAGCTGAAGAGCAAACTGAATTTGATGTTATCTTGAAAGCAGCTGGTGGTGCAAAACTTAAAGTTGTTAAACTAGTTAAAGAATTAACTGGTCAAGGCCTTAAAGATGCAAAAGCTTTAGTAGATAATGCACCTTCGCCAATCAAAGAAGCAGTATCGAAAGACGAAGCAGAATCACTTAAAACTCAATTAGAAGAGGTAGGAGCTGAAGTTGAGGTTAAGTAATTTCAACTAACTGATAAATAAGGGTTTAGATCACAGGGCTTTGGCTCTAGTGGTCTAAACCATTTTTGCGTTTAAATACGTAAGTAGTATTACATTTTTAATTCAATTGCTTTTTCGAAGCATAAACTATTACCTAGATGGCAGTAAATCAAAATCAACGTGTTAGCTTTTCATCTGTAGCAAATACACCTAACTACCCAGATTTTTTAGATATTCAGGTAAAGTCGTTTAAAGACTTTTTTCAACTAGAAACAAAACCTGAAGAAAGATCGGACGAAGGTTTATTTAATACTTTCATGGAAAACTTTCCAATTACCGATACCAGAAATCAATTTGTTTTAGAATTTTTAGATTATTTTATTGACCCGCCGAGATATTCAATCCAAGAATGTATAGAGCGTGGTTTAACTTATTGTGTGCCATTAAAAGCAAGGCTAAAATTATATTGTACAGATCCAGAACACGAAGATTTTGAAACTATTGTACAGGATGTTTATCTAGGTACAATTCCTTATATGACACCAAGTGGTACCTTTATCATCAATGGTGCAGAAAGAGTAGTTGTTTCTCAATTACACAGGTCACCAGGTGTGTTTTTCGGCCAGTCTTTCCACGCTAACGGAACAAAACTATACTCGGCAAGGGTAATTCCATTTAAAGGGTCTTGGATCGAATTTGCAACAGATATAAATGCTGTGATGTATGCTTACATCGACAGAAAGAAAAAATTACCTGTTACAACATTATTTAGAGCTATAGGCTTCGAAAGAGATAAAGACATCTTAGAGATATTCGATCTTGCGGAAGAAATAAAAGTTTCAAAATCAGGACTTAAAAAAGTTTTAGGTCGAAAATTGGCTGCTCGTGTTCTTAACACGTGGTACGAAGATTTTGTTGATGAGGACACTGGAGAAGTTGTTTCAATCGAAAGAAACGAAATCGTTCTTGATAGAGATACGATTTTAGACAACGACCATATTGATGAAATTTTGGAAACTGGTTCAAAAACAATCCTTTTACATAAGGAAGATAGTAGCCAGAGTGATTATGGTATTATTTACAACACATTACAAAAAGATCCTACAAACTCCGAAAAAGAGGCTGTAGAGCATATATATAGACAATTACGTAACGCTGAACCGCCTGATGAAGAAACGGCAAGAGGTATTATAGACAAATTATTCTTTAGTGATCAACGGTATAATTTAGGCGAAGTTGGTCGTTACAGAATGAATAAAAAGTTAGGACTTGATGTGTCCAATGATAAAAAAGTTTTGACCAAAGACGATATCATTACAATCATCAAATATTTAATAGAATTAGTAAATTCTAAAGCCGAAGTAGACGATATCGATCACTTGTCTAACCGTCGTGTTAGAACTGTTGGCGAGCAATTGTCACAACAATTTGGTATTGGACTTGCGAGAATGGCAAGAACAATTAGAGAAAGAATGAATGTAAGGGATAACGAAGTCTTTACTCCAATTGACCTTATTAATGCCAAAACACTATCATCTGTAATTAATACATTCTTCGGGACAAACCAATTGTCTCAGTTTATGGATCAAACCAATCCAATTGCAGAATTAACAAATAAAAGAAGACTGTCTGCATTAGGTCCAGGTGGTTTATCAAGAGAACGAGCTGGCTTCGAAGTGCGAGATGTTCACTTTACACATTACGGACGTCTTTGTCCTATAGAAACTCCAGAAGGTCCAAACATTGGATTGATTTCTTCAATGTCTGTTTTTGGTAAAATTAATTCTTTAGGATTTATTGAAACACCTTATAGGAAAGTAGAGAATGGAGTTATTGACTTTAAAAACGATCCAATTTATTTATCAGCCGAAGAGGAAGAGGAGAAGTTAATAGCACAAGCCAATATTCCTATCAATGATGATGGTAAGATACTTTCAGATAAAGTTATTGCCAGAAAAGAAGGTGATTTTCCTGTAGTAGAGCCTACCGATGTAGATTACATTGACGTTGCGCCAAATCAGATATCCTCAATATCTGCATCATTAATTCCTTTCTTAGAGCATGATGATGCAAACAGGGCATTAATGGGATCGAACATGATGAGACAAGCAGTGCCATTATTACGTGTGGATTCTCCGATTGTTGGTACTGGATTAGAAAGACAAGTGGCAAAAGACTCCAGAGTACTTATTAATGCTGAAGGCGATGGCGAAGTAGAATATGTAGATGCAGATAAGATTACAATCAAATACGATAGAACAGATGATGAAAGATTGGTGAGTTTCGACTCAGATTCTAAATCATATAATCTTATCAAATTTAGAAAAACAAACCAAGGGACTTGTATCAACCTAAAACCTATTGTAAAAGTGGGAGATCGAGTTTCAGAAGGTCAAGTTCTTTGCCAGGGCTATGCCACAGAAGATGGTGAATTAGCTTTGGGTAGAAATATGAAAGTGGCCTTCATGCCTTGGAAAGGGTATAACTTTGAAGATGCAATTGTTATCTCAGAGAAAGTTGTTAGAGACGACATCTTAACGTCGATTCATATCGATGAGTATTCGCTGGAAGTCAGAGATACAAAATTAGGTAACGAAGAATTAACAGCAGATATTCCAAATGTTTCTGAAGAAGCTACAAAAGATTTGGACGAAAATGGTATGATCAGAATAGGGGCGGAAATCAAACCTGGAGATATACTAATTGGTAAAATAACACCAAAAGGAGAAAGTGACCCAACACCAGAAGAAAAACTATTAAGAGCAATTTTTGGTGATAAAGCTGGCGATGTTAAAGACGCCTCATTAAAAGCTTCTCCATCATTAAGAGGTGTTATTATTGACAAAAAGCTATTTGCTAGAGCAATAAAAGATAAACGTAAAAGAGCTAAAGACAAAGAAGAAATTAACAAGCTTGAAGCAAAATACCACGTTAAGTTTGAAGAGCTTAGAAATGTATTGATCGACAAGCTATTCGCTTTAGTTAATGGTAAAACAGCTCAAGGAGTTCAAAACGATTTAGGTGAAGATGTTTTACCAAAAGGTAAAAAATACACACAAAAGATGTTATTCTCTGTAGAGGAATTTACACATCTTACTAAAGGCACTTGGACGACAGATGATCATTTAAATGGTTTAATTGCAGATCTTTTACATAACTATAAAATTAAAAAGAAAGATCTTCAAGGTAACCTTAGAAGAGAAAAATTCACAATCTCTGTAGGGGACGAACTGCCATCAGGTATATTAAAGCTTGCTAAAATTTATGTTGCTAAGAAACGTAAGTTGAAGGTAGGCGATAAAATGGCTGGTCGTCACGGTAACAAAGGTATTGTTGCCAAAATCGTAAGAGAGGAAGATATGCCATTTTTAGAAGATGGAACTCCAGTTGATATTGTATTAAATCCATTAGGTGTACCTTCTCGTATGAATATTGGACAGATTTATGAAACTGTCTTAGGTTGGGCAGGTGAAAAGTTAGGTCAGAAATATGCGACTCCAATTTTTGATGGTGCAACAATAGATCAAATAAACGAATTGACAGACGAAGCTGGAATACCAAGATATGGACACACTTATCTTTACGATGGTGGAACAGGAGAAAGATTTGATCAGCCTGCAACAGTAGGTGTGATTTACATGCTTAAGCTTGGTCACATGATTGAAGATAAAATGCACTCACGTTCTATTGGGCCGTATTCTTTAATTACTCAACAACCATTAGGTGGTAAAGCACAATTTGGTGGTCAGAGATTTGGTGAAATGGAGGTTTGGGCACTTGAAGCTTATGGGGCTTCCAGTACGCTAAGAGAAATTTTGACGGTCAAGTCTGATGATGTTATTGGTAGAGCCAAAACTTACGAAGCCATCGTAAAAGGAGAACCAATGCCAGAACCAGGATTGCCGGAATCTTTCAACGTTTTAATGCACGAATTAAAAGGTTTAGGATTAGACATTAGATTAGAAGAGTAAACTTCTAAAGTAAATTTTTTAACAAATTAATTCTTTAAACTTGTATGATGACAAGACACAACGATAAGAATACTAGAGTAAAATTTAATAAAATTTCAATTGGTTTAGCATCGCCAGAAAAGATTCTAGAAGAGTCGAGAGGCGAAGTTCTTAAGCCAGAAACCATAAACTATAGAACCCACAAACCTGAAAGAGACGGATTATTTTGTGAACGAATATTCGGCCCTGTAAAAGATTACGAATGTATTTGTGGTAAGTACAAACGTCTTCGTCATCGTGGTGTAGTGTGTGAGAAGTGCGGTGTTGAGGTAATTCAGTCAAAAGTGAGAAGAGAAAGACTGGGACATATCGAGCTTGCTTGTCCTGTTGCGCATATTTGGTTTTTAAAAAGTTTGCCAAGTAGAATCGGTACAGCTCTGGATATTACACTTAGAGATATAGAAAAAGTTTTATATTTTGAAAGTTTTATTGTTACTGATCCGGGTGATGTAGAAGATCTTGAGCGTTGTCAGGTTCTTACAGAAAAAGAATATCGCGTTTTAAAAGCAGAGCATACTGATGATTTTGAAGCTGGCATGGGAGCTGAAGCAATTCTGAAACTTTTGCAGGATATTGATGTAGAGAAAGAGTGTAAAGAGCTCAGAGACGAACTAAAAACAGTAACATCTGAAACAAAAAGAAAAAAATTCGCCAAGCGACTTAAGGTCCTTAGCTCTTTTCAAGGTAGTGATAATAGTCCTGAATGGATGGTCCTTAAGGTTGTTCCTGTCATACCTCCTGATTTAAGACCACTTGTTCCGCTTGATGGTGGAAGGTTTGCGACAAGTGATTTGAATGATCTCTACCGAAGGGTAATAAACAGAAATAATCGTTTGAAGCGACTACTGGATTTACAGGCACCCGATATAATAATTAGAAATGAAAAAAGAATGTTGCAGGAATCTGTAGATGCTCTTTTTGAAAATGGTCGACGCGGAAGAACTATTACAGGACCTAATAAGCGACCACTTAAATCTTTAAGTGATATGCTTAAAGGTAAAACAGGGCGTTTTAGACAAAACCTACTTGGTAAGCGAGTTGATTATTCAGGTCGTTCAGTAATTGTTGCTGGTCCTGATCTAAGACTACATCAGTGTGGGTTGCCTAAACGTATGGCACTCGAGCTATTCAAGCCATTTTTATATAATAAGCTGGAAGACAGAGGTTATGTAGCCACAATTAAAAGTGCTAAGAAAATGGTTGAGCAAGAAGTTCCGGTAGTATGGGATATTCTTGAAGAAGTAATCACAGAGCATCCGGTTTTGTTAAATCGTGCTCCTACATTGCACCGTCTTGGAATTCAGGCTTTTGAACCAGTGTTAATTGAAGGAAAAGCTATTCAGCTTCATCCTTTAGTCTGTACTGCGTTTAACGCGGATTTTGATGGCGATCAGATGGCTGTTCATGTGCCGCTTTCAATTGAAGCGCAGGTAGAAGCAAGAGCATTAATGATGTCCAGTAATAATGTTCTAAGTCCACAAAATGGGAAGCCAATTATTTACCCAACTCAGGATATTGTTCTGGCCAAGTGACCAGTGCAGATGCAGGCTTTTTTCCAGGTCGACCAGGTTGCTGCGCTGCCGCAGCCCCATACCTTGCGCAAGCCCGGCCAGTTGATCCAGGTAGG
>JAUIFC010000144.1 GCA_030429455.1 Bacteroidia bacterium
TAAACTGGTCTTTTTGTAAAAAGTTGCAAACATACCCTTTTATCCTATATTTCAGAGATTTAAAATGTGAATTATTACTAAAGATTACAAACTCTCATCTAACCGTACAATGTTAATTTTCAATAAAAAACGACAAATAATTATGATAAAATAATTTTCATTCAAAATAAACTATCTTTATGGCAAGAACTAAAACAAAATTTCATGTCAAAAGCAAAATTAAAATTCACGTTACTTCTAATATTTATTGGTTTATTAGGATTTTCCCAAAATACCAAAGACACAAGATTAATGCATTCGCCGACTATAAGTGAACATCATATCGCATTTATTTATGCTGAAGATTTGTGGATTGCCGACAAAAACGGCTCTAACCCAAGACGACTAACGGTAGATGAAGGAGTAGAATCGAATCCTGTGTTTTCACCGGATGGTTCGATGATTGCCTTTAATGCCGAATATGATGGCAATACAGACGTCTATATTGTTCCTTCAACTGGCGGTGTACCTCGACGATTAACTTGGCATCCAACATGGGATAGGGTTTTAGACTTTACACCAGATGGTCAATCTGTACTTTTCAGTTCGCCGAGAACAACTTTTACAAGACGGCATTCCAAACTTTATACTATAAATGTAAAAGGAGGACAACCCGAAGAATTGCCAATTCCAACTGGGTTTAGAGGGACATATTCGCCTGATGGTAAGTATTTAGCTTACGTTCCAAATTACGAAGTTTTTAACCAATGGAAGCATTATCGTGGAGGAACATTAGGACGTATATGGATCATGGATTTGGCTTCAAATGAAGTTGTAGAAGTTCCAAAACCTGCGTCTTATAGCAATGAAGCCGATCCAGAATGGGTTGGCAATACACTTTATTTTAGAAGTGACCGAAATGGTGAATTTAATCTATTTTCTTACAATACAGACTCTAAACAAGTCGAACAACACACTAATTATACAGACTTTGGAGTAATGAGTTTAAATGGAAATGGCAATAACCTGATCTATGAACAAGCGGGTTATCTTTTTGAACATGACACTAGTTCGAATACCAATACAAGGATTAAAGTAGGAATAGCGACTGATTTACTGGAACTTAGAGAAAGGTATGTTTCTGGCAGCAGATACATTAGAAGTGCTGGTGTCTCACCATCTGCTTCGAGAGTAACCATAGATTTTAGAGGAGATATTGTCACCATCCCAGAAAAAAATGGCGATGTAATTAACATAACGCAAACGCCTGGAGTACATGAAAAATATCCTAAATGGTCTCCAAACGCTAAACACATTGCTTATTTTTCGGACGAATCTGGAGAATATGAGTTACATATCAAAACACTCAATAATCAAAACATTATAAAAATAAATCTTGATGGCGCTGGCTTTTATGCTTATCCCCATTGGTCGCCAGATAGTAAAAAAATTGCCTTTGTTGACAACAGTAGAAGTCTATACGTGGCCGATGTAGCAACAAAAAAAGTTGTCAAAATAGATTCAGACGAATTGTACACACCGGGCGTATATCGTGAACTTTTTGGCTCTTGGTCCAAAGATTCTAAATGGATAAGTTACACCAAAATATTGGATACAAATTTTGAACAGGCATTTGCTTACCATATAGACAAGAAAAAGTCCTTTGCCCTAAGCGATGGCTTGTCTAATGTGACTGAACCCGTTTTTGACAGTAGTGGCAAATACATCTTTATGTTGGCTTCAACCGATGCTGGTCCTGTTGTAAATTGGTTTGATCAATCGAACCAAGACATGAACATGAGTAATTCTATCTACTTGGTTACGCTTCAAAAAGAAGTAATGTCTCCACTTGCGAAACGCAATGACATGGAAGAACCTAAAGAGAATGAAGAGGTGAAAAAGGATGGAAAAAATAAAAAAGACAAAAAAGATAACGACTCTGAAAAAAGTAAAGAAATACACATCGATTGGGATGGCATATTCAATCGTATAGTGAGTCTTCCTGTTTCGTCCGGAATGTACAGCAACCTTGCAAGTCCAGAAGAAAATAAGTTGTATTACATTTCAAGAACAGGAACTGGTGCGCCTCAGCTCATGCGTTATGACTTTAAAGAAAGAAAGGAAGAAAATATCATGCCTGCAAATTATTTTGAAATTTCAGCAAACAAGAAAAAAATGCTGTTCAGAAAAGGAAGCTCATGGGGAATTACAAAAGTTGGCAATAAACCAAGCAATGGCATGCTAAA
The DNA here is from genome assembly GCA_030429455.1 of Bacteroidia bacterium. Lineage (GTDB taxonomy): Bacteria > Bacteroidota > Bacteroidia > Flavobacteriales > Flavobacteriaceae > Psychroflexus. The sequence continues at coordinate 2,226 of JAUIFC010000144.1, forward strand.
TACCAATGCGATAAAAATCAAAATCGATCCTAAACAAGAATGGGACAATATCTTTCATGAAACATGGAGAGTGAATAGAGATTATTTTTACGATCCAGGTATGCATGGAGTAGATTGGAAAGCCATGAAATTAAAATACAGTCAGTTTTTGCCAGACATCTCGTGCAAGGGTGATTTATATCGCGTCATGGAAATGATGTGCAGCGAATTAGGGGTTGGACATCACAGGTTTGGTAGTCGAGGTGATCGATTAAACAATCCTGAACAAATTGCCGGAGGTTTACTCGGTGCCGATTATGTAATAAAAAATAACCGCTACCAAATTGCTAAAATTTATGGAGGATTAAATTGGAATCCTGGATTACGCTCACCTTTAACCGAACCTGGAGTCAATGCAGAAGTTGGCGATTATATCATTGCTGTAGAAGGAAAAAATCTTACATCATCAGAAAATTTGTATGCTTTTTTTGAAAATACTTCTGGAAAAATTGTGAACATCACCTTAAGTAAAAACCCTAATGGTGATGATTCCAGAACCGTTAAGGTTGTTCCAGTTGGAAACGAATCTTCTTTAAGAAATAGAGATTGGATTGAAGGAAATCTTAAAAAAGTAAACGATGCGACAGACGGCCAAGTCGCTTATGTCTATGTACCAAATACTGCAGGAGCTGGACATGAATACTTTAAGCGCTATTTTTATCCACAAGTCAACAAAAAGGCAGTTATCATCGACGAACGTTTTAATGGAGGCGGACAATTGGCAGATTATGACATTGACCATTTGAGAAAAGAATACCAGTCGTCTTGGGATTTTAGATATGGTAAAGACCTAATTGCTCCGAGCGGATCGATTCAAGGCCCAAAAGTGATGATTATCGATGAAACAGCTGGTTCTGGTGGCGACTATCTCCCCTATCTATTTAAACGATTTAATCTTGGAACAGTCGTAGGAAAAAGAACTTGGGGCGGTTTGGTAGGTGTCCTAGGTTATCCAGAATTTATTGATGGTGGTTCCGTAACTGCACCAAATGTCGCCTTCTACAACGAAGATGGTTTTAATATTGAAAATGAAGGTGTAGCACCAGATATTGAAGTCGAGCAATGGCCAAAAGAAATATTAAAAGGAAATGATCCTCAACTTGATAAAGCAATTGAGTTGATTTTGGAACAGCTAAAGGAAAACAAAGTGACCTTTCCACCTCAACCAACATATCCTAAAGTGAACAAAAATTAAACTGGTAACATCAGAAAAATTGGTTTCAATATGAAATACTTTTCAAAATTTGTAACGGTAATATTGGTGTTCTTTAGTACAACAATTTCTGCACAGAGCACTGCGGAGTCCAAAAACAATTCCTTTGCCAACAGTTTAAGGTTTGGAGGCGGAATCAGTTTGAGTTTTGGTAATGATTTTTTTAGTGGTTCGTTATCACCTTTTGTGTTGCACGAAGTCAACGAATATTTATATACTGGGGTTGGTTTAAATTTGACGTATTCCAATTTTGACGACAATGAATCCTTGATTTATGGTGGTAGTCTTGTGGTTATTGGAGAGCCTGTCATGGACCTTCAGTTGTCTATGGAATTTGAACAACTTAGCGTTAACAGAACAATTGAAACAATAGACGGAACCATAGAGGACAATTATTGGTATCCTGCTTTGTTTCTAGGTTTAGGTTATGTCAATGGCCCTGTAACTTTCGGTGTTAGATACGATGTTTTGTACAATGAAGACAAAAGTATTTATGCCGATGCCTTAATGCCATTTGTAAGAGTTATGTTTTAACAGCTTCATTTTAGAAATTTTTGATTTTAAAAGACGTATTTGGCAAAGCCCTTTTAGATTACTACGAAAATCATTTCAACAAAAGCGATTTGATTAGAAAACCAAAGTGCATCCTGACATGGACAAATATTTCTGATAAAGATGAGCTTCCTCTCTCCTACCTTTTCAGATCATACAACAACATGCCTGAAGTAGAAAAAATAGCTCTAAACCAATGCAGAGGAAGTGTCCTAGATGTTGGCTGTGGTGCTGGAAATCATCTTTTGCATTTACAAAAAAAAGGCCTTCATGTAAAAGGCATTGACATTTCTAAAGGTGCCGTTGAAGTCTGTAAAAAAAGAGGCGTAAAACACGTTGAAGAAACAGATATTTTAAAAGTGAAGGATACTTTTGATACGATTCTTCTTTTAATGAATGGCACTGGGATATTTCAAACCGTAGAGAACACTTACATCTACTTAAACCATTTAAAATCAATACTTAACGAACATGGACAAATTTTAATTGATTCTACAGATATTCTTTACATGTATCAAGATGAAAATGGCCAATTGGAAGAGGAACTGCCTGAAACCTACTACGGTGAACTGGATTATTTTTACAGCTATGACGGCGAAGAAGAATATGGCATGAAATGGCTCTATCTCGATTTCGAACTCCTACATCGCATATCTGGCGATGTTGGACTAAATTGCGAAAAAATCTACTCTGGCAAGCAACATAATTACCTTGCCAGACTGAGTTTAAAGAATTGATTATTGAATGCTAAATTTTTCTGGCGGCTTTCTGAATTTTGAGTGCTCTTCATAAAACTTAGCAAGTTTCAACAAATAGGCTTCTTGATTTGGCTGTCCAATGAGTGTTAGTCCTTTTGGTTCGCCTTCTGTAGTGAAACCCATATTAATTGTTAAAGCCGGATATCTAGCAACTGCAGCTTGACCTGCATTATAATTGTTGATAGACAAAATCGCATTAAGCTTGTACTCTTCAAATAAAGGCTGAAAAAAAGATTTTCCTGCAGTTGTAAGAGCCTGTCTCACTGAATCTAATTCCGCTTCAGTGAACGCTTGAGCAACAACACCATCTAGTCTGGCTTGTTTGTATGGCATTCTAAGCAATGTATCTTTCAAATTAAAATCCACGACGTCTTTAACCGATTTTACCTGTACTGAATCTGATGTGTAGTTTTTCAAGTAACTTTTCAAATCAATTTTCATATCGCCATTTAAAAGCTGTAAGAATCCGCTGAAATTCATTTGTTCAGGTTCTAGAAGTACAATATTTGCGCCTCTTGATCTTAAAATCTCTACAGAACGGTTGTACAAAGAATCCTGCATGTAAGATTTAATAATACCTAGGTTCATTGTATTTCCTTTTCCTAATTGTGCATCAATTTGGTCTGTATCAAACATTGCAGAATACAGAATTGCATTGTCTTCGACAGTTTTAGACATTGGGCCAGGCGTATCTAATGTGCTTGAAATAGGCACAATGCCTTCTTGAAATGTTTTATTGACAGTTGGTTTTAAACCTACCAATGCACTTTGACTTGATGGTGAAAGGATAGAGCCTGAGGTTTCGGTTCCAACGGCAGCAACCGCATAATTTGCAGCAATACTTGCACCACTTCCTGAGCTTGAACCACCAGTATCCAAATTTCGCATCCCATAGGGATTCAAAGTTTGTCCGCCGACAGCCGAATAGCCGTTTGGACAGCCTTGACATAAAAAGTTAGCCCATTCGCTTAAACTGGATTTTCCGAGAATAATGGCCTTATGTTTTTTTAGGTTTTTGACTATTTCGGCATCTTGATTTGGTATATTATTGAACAACGCCAAAGCACCTGCCGTTGTCTTTAAGCCTTTCGTATTTATGTTGTCTTTCAACAAAATTGGCATTCCGTAAATAGGATGTGTTTTGCTTTCAGAAGTATTATCCAATTCTTCAGCGTTTTTAACAGCATCTGGATTTATTGTAATAATCGAGTTTAAGCCAAATTCTTCAGTTGGTTCCAATATTGCAATTCTGTACAAATACCATTGGGTCAGATGTTTATAGGTCAACAAATCTTCATCTATTGCTTTTTGAATTTCAACAATAGATTTTTCATAAATAAAAGGGGCTAAATCTATATAGGTCTGTTCGCTGAAATCGTCTAATTGAACTCTAATGGATTCTACTAACTCATTTTTATCCAAAACTTTAGACTGAATGAGTTTATAGCGCAATCGCGTATTGTCTTTCAGCTGATTGGAATCTAGCAATGCTTGTTCATCATAAGCCGTCCATGTGTCGAATACAGGATAGACTTTATCCTTTTCGCAAGAACTTAAAACATAGACTGCAAAACATAGGATACTTAAACTTTTGAACAATTTCATGGCAAATACTTTTATGACGCTAAAATTAAAACATATCTCTCAAACGAAATCCTAAACTTTTCGTAAGACCTTCTAAGGATTTTTATTTAAAATGAAGCTCTTTCTATTTTTACAAAAAAGTGAATATGAATACCCTCATCATCGGTGCATCAAACAAACCACAACGTTATGCTTATAAAGCTTTGCATTTGTTGCAATCCAATGGTCATAAAGTTTATGCTTTGGCAAAAAGAGAAATGGAAATCTCTGGTGTTAAAGTTTATAATGATATGCGGTTGTTTAAAGACATTCATACCATAACTTTATACATCAGTGCGAAATTTCAACCTGAATATTATGATTACATTCTTGAATTAAAGCCCAATCGGGTCATTTTCAATCCTGGAACGGAAAACCCCGAATTTTATAGCATTTTAGACAAAAATGGCATTAATTACGAGATTGCTTGTACATTAGTCATGCTTCACACGAAGCAATACTAAACCTAAAAATGTAAGCAAGCCATTGAGTATTAATATAAAGAAACCAAATTCAAATCCAAACCAAGTTGAAGACGCCCAGCTGATTAGAAAAGATAGTATGGGTGACAAAATCGCCACAATCGGGATATAACGGTCTTTTATTTTCCATTTAGTGAACATGCCCAATGCAAACAAACCTAATAATGGCCCATACGTATATCCCGCAAATTGAAAGAGTTTGTTGATGACGCTTTTGTCTTTTATGGCATATTCAAATAGCAACATGGTAAAAATTAAAACTAAAGACACGCCAACGTGAGTGAGTTTTCTCACCTTTACTTGTTTTTCCTTAGGATAATTTTTTTCTATGTTTAAAATATCGATACTGAATGATGTTGTCAAAGAGGTTAGCGCACTATCGGCACTGGAATAAGCCGCAGCGATAAGTCCGAGTAAGAAGAAAATGCTCACCGCCAATCCAAGGTCACCGCTCATTGCCACAGCTGGAAACAAATCGTCCTTTACCGCCGTGATTCCATTTGAATTTGCATAATCTGTAAGCAAAAGACCTAAAAATAAAAACAGAAAATTGACGATGGTGAGGATAATTGTAAATGTAAAAATATTTTTTTGAGCATCTTTCAAATTTGGACAAGTCAAGTTTTTCTGCATCATATCTTGATCCAGACCTGTCATAACGATGGCAATAAAAGCACCAGAAATGAACTGTTTGAAAAAGAAGTCTCCCGATCGCCAATCTTCAAAAAAGAACATTTGAAAGTTATCTTGGGTAGCCAAATATTCTGAAACTCCCGAAAATGAAATGTCCATATGTTGCATTAACAAAACGATGGAAACACCCAAAGAAACCAACATAAACAAGGTCTGCAGACTATCTGTCCAGACAATGGTTTTAATACCGCTTTTAAAGGTATACACCCAAATCAAGATGATGGTAATGGTCACGGTAACGTAAAAAGGAATGTTAAGCTCATCAAAAACAATGAGTTGTAATACACCAGCAACTAGAAATAGTCTAAAACTAGCACCAACAATGCGAGATAAAAGAAAAAAAGACGCCCCTGTTTTATAAGCATAATAGCCATAGCGTTGCTCCAAATAGGTATAAATAGACGTTAACTGAAGTTTGTAATACATGGGCAAAAGCACCAAACTGATCACGGCATAGCCAATGGTATATCCCAAGACCACCTGAAAATAACTAAACCCAGAAGTCGCAATGGTTCCTGGAATAGAAATAAAAGTAACACCACTTAAAGAAGCTCCAATCATCCCAAAAGCCACTAAATACCAAGGCGATTTGTTGTTGGCTTTAAAAAACTCTTCGTTACTGCCGCTTTTTTGAGTAAGAAAAGAAATGCTTACTAAAACCACAAAGTAAGCAAGGATGAGTAATAATATTTCAGTTGGACCCAATAGAATTTTTTTAGCAAAAATAATGAATAATTGAGATTAGAATATTCAACGACTAAATAAAACCTATTTTAGGCATACACAAAATTCTTATGAGTTGAAATTACTTGAAAATTACATTTTAGACCGAGCGAATAATATCTTAAATGGTTTTAACTCTTTCCAAAAGCTCACTTACACTTCTTCAATATAATAATTTCTAATCCTTTTTTAATTACAGATAATCAAAATACATCAAAGTCATGACCATTGTGTTGTAGATGCCATGGCACATAATTGAATGCCAAAGGCTTCGTTTAAAAAATAAGAATACACTAAGATATACTGCTCCTACCACCAAAGCATTAATCATCCCTAAAGCACCAAGCTGAATGTGGTACGCACCAAAAAAAACGGCTGTTATAACAAAGCTGATTTGCGTCGAATACTTTCCTTTAAACATCTTTTCCAAGCGCGTAAAGATAAAGCCATGAAAGACAATTTCTTCGTAAAAACCTCCTATAAGCCAGCCCATAATCATCATCAAAATGAACTGAAATACTCCTCCTTGAATAGTGTCATTTAGTCCTACATCATTGTAGTCCAAAGACACAAAAGATTCCAAAACTGGATGAAAAATCAATTGCATGAATGCCAATGTAACTAATGCAATTAGACCGCCATATAAGATAGCATTTGGTTTGAAAAGTTTACGGCTAAACCCTATTTCTTTAAAAGACTCGTTGGAATTTCTTAAAACAAACCATGTAAAAATTAATATCGGAATACTATATCCAAAAAACAGAATAAGTTCTGCATGCGGCAAAAAGATTATGGCGCATATGGCACTAATATTCAAAATAGTTTTGGAAATATTCATATGTAACAAGTAAAACGAATGCGTGTCTCAAAAATACGTTAAAATCTGAATTTCGATTGATTAGACCAGACTTGATCATTGCTAAACAAATATGCCGATTTATATGGAAAAGATTAAAATTCTTCAGAATCCAACATGTTTAAGTATTTTTTCGAGTAAACACTTTATAATTAAAAGTTTATGGTAGATAAAAACATGAAAAAAACTCAACCTCTTAATTGATAGCACAAAAAGTAATTCTTATGAAAAAAATTAGCTTAATCGATTAGGCATGACTTATGCTGAACTTGGTCTTTAGATTAACACTATTTTTTCGATATCCTAGAAATTAGTGCTCCATACCGGACGATTGGCTCAAATGTTATGGTGGAAAATTTAGTTGTTTTTATACGTTTTAATCATATTTTCCCATTGAGTTAATTCCAATATTTACATGAGCTAAATGATGGTTACAATGCCAAGAATAAAACCCAATGTTTTCAGCTAAATTAACTGTTCTGCCATTCTCAGGATGCAAGAACTCCAATTTCAATTCTTCTTTTGTCAAATTTTTCAAAAGTCGAGTCCATTTTTTATGAAGTCCCTTTAATAACGTTAAGGATTCATCTATTTCATCTGTCAATGAGTCACTTAACTCTGCCCATCTCGCTTCGTAATATGGTCTTATGGTAGGTGTCTGTTCTGTTAGAGCAAGTTTGAAACGAATCATGCTGTTCATGTGGCTATCGGCACAATGATGAATTACTTGCTTAACCATCCAACCATTGGGTCTATACT
>JAUIFC010000145.1 GCA_030429455.1 Bacteroidia bacterium
TTCGACCTGACCCTCTGTTCGCTTTTGGGTATTGGGGTAAAAAAGTTATATGACGAAGGCATTTCAGACTGTATAGTGAGCGCAAACTCGAGAGGAGATATTACGCCTTTGTTTTTAAAAGATTTTGAAGATAAAAATGGAAAGATTCCACCAAGACTGGTCGACATAGAATCTGATATGGCTAAGCTGTTTATCGATAATCTCTTTTTTATTGAAGAAAAGGATTATGAACATGCAAAGCAATATGTAAATCATCCTGAAGAGTATAATTTCAACAAAATTTTAAATTGGAATTAAAAATTGATTACAAATAAAGCCCATCACAAAACGATAAAAATTAAAAACATGGCAAATTTCACAAGAATAGAAGTCGCAACAGTAATGAAGGATACCGGATTGGTGCCTTTGTTTTACGATGCAGATATAGAAATCAGCAAACAAGTCATTCAAGCCGTTTACAAAGGCGGCGCACGACTTTTAGAGTTTACAGCCCGAGGCGATTTTGCGCACGAGGTATTCGGAGAATTGAACAAATATGTACTTAAAGAGCTACCTGATATGGTTATGGGTGTTGGCTCTGTAACCGATGCGGCCAGTGCATCCAGATTTATGGCTTTGGGTGCAAATTTTATTGTAACGCCAGTACTTAGAGAAGATATAGCCGTAGTATGTAACCGAAGAAAAGTGCTCTGGTCTCCGGGTTGTGGTTCCCTGACCGAAATTTGCAAGGCCGAAGAATTAGGTTGTGAAATTGTAAAACTTTTTCCCGGCGGTATTTACGGACCCGGTTTTGTAAAAGCTATAAAAGGTCCTCAGCCCTGGACGAGCATCATGCCTACCGGTGGTGTGTCACCAACAAAGGAAAATTTGGAAGGCTGGTTTAATGCCGGTGTAACCTGCGTGGGGATGGGCTCAAAACTCATAGCCAAAAATGCAGAAGGTAGTTACGATTTAGAAAAAATTGAAAGTGATACCAGAAACGCTTTGGACATTATAAAATCAGTTAAAAAGTAACATCTAATTAACTTACAGGTTTTATAGTTTTTAAACTACCTTATTATAACACAAGGGTTCACAGAGAAAAAGACACACTTATAAAAAATATTATATTTTAAATTCGTGTATCCTTAAAAAAACGAATTATTATTGAAAACATTTATTATCAAATAATTATAAAGACATGTCTGAGTTTATAACCCAAGATTTTTTGTTGCAAAACAAGATGGCCAAAACCTTGTACCACGAATACGCCAAGGCCATGCCGATTATAGATTACCACAACCACTTGTCTCCAGAGCTAATAGCCGGAGATTATCAATTTAAAAACATCACAGAAGTGTGGCTGAGTGGAGACCACTACAAATGGCGAGCCATGCGGGCATTTGGTATAGATGAAAAGTATATTTCGGGTAAAGCATCAGACAAAGAAAAATTTATGAAATGGGCAGAAGTTGTGCCTCACACTTTAAGGAATCCTCTTTACCATTGGACGCATTTGGAACTTAAACGCTATTTTGGGATAGATGAATTACTTTCGCTCAAAACTGCCGAAGCCATCTGGGAAGAGACCAACCGACAGCTGGCACAACAATCGCATTCGGCTAACGGTTTGCTGAAACAAATGAAGGTTGAAGTTTTATGCACCACAGATGACCCTATAGATTCGCTCGAACATCACAAAAGTATTTCTGAAAACCGTGATTTAGTCAAAACACTACCCACCTTTAGACCCGATAAAGCTTATGCTGTTGAAAACGTTGAAAATTATAAAGCTTACCTCAGGACGTTGGAGGCAGTCAGCGGCAAAACAATTGAAAATTACAGTCATCTCATTGAAGCCTTAAAAAACCGAATTGATTATTTTGACGCGCAAGGCTGTAGATTAGCAGACCATGGTTTGGAACAGTTGTATGATGTAGGACACCTGGATTATGATATGGAAGTATTGTTCAACAAATTGAACTCGAGTGTAGCCTTACGAAAAGATGAGCTGCATTATTATAAAATGAAAACTCTTCAACACCTCTGCAAGTACTATCACGAAAAAGGCTGGACACAGCAATTCCATCTGGGTGCAATTCGGGATAACAACAGCAGGTTACTGTCTACATTAGGCCCGGACACCGGTTTCGATTCTATTGGCGACTTTTCTCAGGCAAAGGCCATGAGTGCGTTTTTTAATGCTTTAGACCAGAAAAATCAACTGGCAAAAACCATTTTGTATAATCTGAATCCTTCTGACAACGAAGTGTTCGCCACCATGGCCGGTAATTATAACGACGGCAGTATAAAGGGGAAAATGCAGTTTGGCTCTGCCTGGTGGTTTTTAGACCAAAAAGACGGTATGGAAAAACAAATTAATGCGCTTTCTAACCTTGGTTTGCTCAGCTGTTTTGTAGGCATGCTTACAGACTCGCGCAGTTTCTTGTCCTTTCCTCGCCACGAATATTTTAGACGCATATTATGCAATATGATAGGTAAAGATGTCGAAAACGGTGAGTTACCGGCTGATGAAGAACTTTTAAGTACTTTAGTTAAAGATATTTGCTACGACAATGCTAAGGGGTATTTTGGATTTTAACAATAACGTTTTTTATTAAAAGCGTTATGAATAAATATATCTTTAAAATTGTCTTTTTGGAGAAAAATAAGTTAGGCCCTTTAAAAACGTTGGATAATGAGTATGACTTATAACTATTTTACTTTATAAGCCTTTATCCATTTAAAAACAATTTGCTGCAAGCTTATAAACTAAAATCAATAGACTTTATCATTTATCAAAAATTGATTTAAGAACACTGAGTAATAAAAAACCTGAAGACATTAAATTTATCTAAAAATACGATTAGCAACAAATCAAAATTGTATTGAAAACGTGTTAGAAAAAATAAAGTTTCAAAAATCATTATTTGATTATCTATACTTTAGACCAAAAACAGCTTTCTAACTGATTTATGCAAGATTCATAAATCAAGGTTAAAGGTAAAAAAACATTATCCTGTAAGGCATAATCACAAACCTATACAAATAAATATTAGGTGAATAGTGTAGCATAGATTTTGGTTTTTGCTTCTTAAAATCTGTATCTGTGAGAGTATATTACCTAATTAGTGTTTTCAGTTTGGTTTTACTATTATCAAGCTGTGTTTCTCCCTTACCCTTGTCTAAATTAACAAGCGAGTCTCCGGACAGCCGATGGGTATCTGGGAGACAATACCTACAAAAAGAATCACTTGGAATAGGTGTTAATTTAGCTTACTATAAAAACGAAGATAATCTATTGATATTCGATGCATATATCGAAAACTTTTCTAAAGAATCCATTGAAATTAATCCTACACAAATTGAACTTATTTCTATGGACAGCAACAAGGAAATTATTAGTAAAGTGAAAGCAGTTGACCCGGAAGAAATGTCAACGGATTATGATTAAAAGGAGGCTAGGGAGAAAGCTGATTTGTTCAATGATATGACAACCAATATATTTTTAGCAGCAACAAATCTTGTTTCAACAATAGCTGATGAAAAGGATTCAGAATTTTCTGAATAGGAAAAAGATAGGAGATTAAACCAAAGGCTATACCGGTTAAATGACATCCAAATCGATATGGAAAAACAAGAGGACTATGCTGAAAGCATAAAAAACAACAGGCTTAACTGGGAACAAGTCCCTATCCGCAGGACTGATATTTTACCACAACAATTCGTAAATGGTAGGATTTTCTTTGAGCCTAATACAGTTGCAAAATACTATTAAATCGTATTTAATTTACCTTAAGAATCCCTAAGGTTTGAATTTGAGCAACAAATTCTGCAAAGCAAGTAGATCTTCTGTATTAATTTAAAAAAAGAGTACTCATAGACTTCTTTATTACAAGGCCAACTTAAGAGTTTTCTTATTTAGACTCATTCCCGTGAGCATGTAAAAATCGTAACAAAAAATTTACACAAGTTGTGCTTTCATTTTCAAAAGTCGATTTTAAGCAAATCATTTTTCACAAGCTATTTAAAATAATGATAAAAAGCTGTAATTATGATTATCAATAGATTGAGAATACTTTAAATTTACACTCTTTTTAAACAAAACATGAAATACACGACTCTCCCAAATACAGACATCAAAGTAAGTAAAATCTGCCTAGGCACCATGACCTGGGGTAATCAAAATACACAGGAGGAAGGTTTTGCGCAAATGGATTTGGCGCTGGACAAAGGCATTAATTTCTTTGACACAGCAGAACTATATCCAGTACCGGCAAACGCTAAAACCTATGCAGAAACAGAGCGAATTATAGGCAATTGGTTTGCTAAAACAGGCAATAGAGATAAAGTAATATTAGCCTCAAAAATAGTTGGACCCGGGGATTACACTGCTCATATAAGAACAAACGGATTCAGCAAAGAGGCTTTATATGAAGCCGTAAATAACAGCTTAAAGCGATTACAAACCGATTATATAGATTTGTACCAGCTGCATTGGCCGGAGCGTAGTACAAACACGTTCGGTACCAGAGATTACAAGCATAATGCTAGTGACGCATGGGAAGATAATTTTAATGAGATCCTTCGCACATTAGACGAGCTCATTAAAAGCGGAAAAATTCGTCATGTAGGTATCTCTAACGAGAAAGCCTGGGGAACCATGCGCTACCTCAACGAGTCTAAAATGCACGATTTACCTCGTATGATTACCATACAAAACGCGTATTCTTTGTTGAACAGAACTTTTGAAGGTGATTTGGCTGAAATTTCTCACCGAGAACATATAGGTCTCCTTGCCTACTCTCCTATGGGATTTGGCGTATTATCCGGAAAATATATAAAAGGCAAAGCCGCAGACAATGCCAGATTGAAATTATTCCCAAGGTTTGCAAGATACAGCAGCGCTCAATCTACAGAAGCGACCACAAGGTATTTGAAAATCGCAGAAGAGAATGGCCTAAGTCTCGCACAAATGGCATTGGCTTTTGTCAACACAAGACCTTTCCTCACCAGTAATATCATTGGAGCTACCAACTTGAAACAACTAGAAGAAAACATAGACAGCATTTATGTTGAATTAAGCGATGTTGTTGTAAAAGAAATAAATAAAGTTCATGCGGATATTCCGAACCCAGCACCATAATTTATTTCTCTAAAGGTCATGAGTTGAAAGCACCGCGAATAATTTTACCCATTATCGTAATCTCACAGTTTTGTTGCACATCGCTATGGTTTGCAGGTAATGCTGTTATGGAAGATTTGGTAAAAACCTTTGGATTGAATGATTCTGCCTTAGGTCATTTGACGTCTTCTGTACAGTTTGGTTTCATCAGTGGAACATTTCTTTTTGCGGTTTTAACCATAGCAGACAGGTATTTGCCTTCAAGAGTATTTTTCGCTTGTGCTGTTTTAGGTGGAACATTCAATTTGGGGCTTTTATTTGAATTTAACGCGTTAAATAGCATACTCCTATTTAGATTTTTAACTGGATTCTTTCTCGCTGGCATATATCCTGTTGGGATGAAAATCGCTGCTGATTATTTCGAAAAAGGACTGGGAAAATCCTTAGGGTTTTTAGTCGGCGCCTTGGTTATAGGGACTGCTTTTCCTCATTTATTAAAAAACATGACAGATACGGTTTCATGGAAAATTGTATTAATCAGCACATCTTCAATTGCTTTTATTGGAGGATTGCTCATGCTTACTTTGGTGCCTTTAGGGCCATACAGCAAAAAGAGCAGTGGCTTCGAATTTTCGGCGTTTTTCAAGGTTTTTGAACAAAAAAACTTTCGTTCTGCTGCATTTGGTTATTTCGGTCATATGTGGGAATTGTATGCGTTTTGGGCTTTCGTTCCAGTGTTGATTGGCACGTTTAATTCAATGGATTACAGCTACCCGATAAACACTTCTTTATGGTCTTTTATCATCATTGGAATTGGAGGTTTGGCTTGTGTGTTGAGTGGCTCGCTGTCGCAATCTTACGACACCAAATCTATAGCTTCTATTGCGTTAGTGTTGTCTGGTTTTTGTTGTTTGCTCTGTCCTTTTGTATTCTATTTAGGCAATCCCATTTTATTTTTAAGCTTTTTAGTCTTTTGGGGAATGGTTGTTATCGCCGATTCGCCATTATTTTCAACTCTAGTTGCACAAAATGCACCAATTGAATTTAAAGGCACTGCTTTAACCATCGTGAATTGTATCGGATTTGCCATCACAATTATCAGCATTCAACTGTTGACATTTACTTCGGGATTAACAACAAGTCTTTTTATCTACTCCGTATTGGCTTTAGGCCCTATTTTTGGATTGATTAAGCTTTGGAGGTAAAGTTGATAGCAACTATTATTTCGCAGTTTCAGTTGAAAGTTTTAAAGGCATAAACACTTCTGCCTTCCACTTTTTGTCGTCACCACCGAGCATTGGATTGTTGTAAAAAATCTCTATTGGCGTCAACTCTACGGCAATGTCATTGCGTTGTGCATATTGGTATAACGCGACCCAAGCATTATCAGACAAACTGTAATTGCCATAAAAAGTTGCTTTTAACGCTGGTCTACTTTCTAATTTATCAAACAGCACCTTATCATCTACTGGATAAGAATTTTGCTCCTCTATAGGAAAAGCATATCTGAAATCGATGTGATTGGTTTCTAAATCCCAATTTTGAACGTATACAAAAGGATTGCCTAACTTAGTGACCAAAGAATCTCTGTTTTTAGAAAAAAGCATCGCATTACTTTTGATCATTTTTCCCGCCTTTTTATTTCTTTCTGAACTTTCATTTACATACAAATAGTGAACATCTGAAGGAAGGGTATCTTCACCGTTAATTTCTATTCGGAATGAGCGAGCAAACGTATTGGCTTTAGCCTTAAACGCTTGAGAAATAAATATAATGGAATCTAAATTGTCTGAAGATTGAAAAAGACTAAGGTAGCGCTCTTTCAAGCTGTTTTCTTTATTTAAGATGTTAAGCCTGACAACTGCGTTGGTGTCGTTTCTATTTTCAAAATTCCACTGAAGTTCAAAAGGCACATTATCGATGGTCAAATCTTGAACAAAGCGTTTAAAAATCTCTTTGTCCTTAATCTGTAAATCTTTATTTAATTGTTCCCAGCCGACTTCAGCAGAAACAATGTCATACATGGTTCCAGATGGAATATTTACTGTAAAAAACACCTGATGATCATAGGTTTTAAAAAAACTGAACCACACAATAAAAATCACAAAAAGTACAGCTGAAAATTTTAATAGCTTATTTATCATTATATTTTAATTTTTTCGATCACATAATTACCTACTTGTCGCCCTTGTGACAAACCATCTTTAATGGCTGGCATGTAGTGAATACCGCCATAAAGTCGACTAATCGCTGCTTCCTCTGCTGCATCTTTAAACGAATTAAAACTACGAATTGGCAATCCATAAGGCAACTCTGTTGTGTCATCAAACTGGTATTTTTCGCCATATAAATGCGTCATGATAACGGATGAGGCTGCAGAAACTACAGAATGTCCACTGGTATGCTCAGGAAAAGGAGGCGTTTGAAGGATAGGTGTCCATTGTTCATCGATATTTTCATTTATGAGAGTTTCAGGACGTATAAGGTTACTTCTGTACTTTTCGTCCCAACTGCTTATAAAGGCCTCATAAACGCCCAAGGTAAGCATCGCATAAGACCTAGCTGTATCTTCGAAAGTCAGGTTTTCTTTTTTCGCCACTAACTTGTTGATTAATATCCAATGTGCGCCAGGAGTAATTTTTTTTGTCGCAAACATCATATGTCCTTTATGGGTGGATACGTAAGGATTACAATCCCAAAACTGAGCAATTTCTACCATTTCAGACTCTTCGCCAAGTGCTCTTGCTTTGTTTACTGCATCATAAACTTCCATCAATTCCTTGTAAAACTGACTGTCTTTTTCTAAAGAAAATGCCGTTGGGCCATTTGGCTTAAACATGGAAGAGCTGTCTTGAACAAATGTTCGCATTTTCATCCAATTCGGTTCAATGCCATCCATATAATCCGGTGGTGTAGGCACCCAACGAGACGGATTTTCGGTATTGATCGAAAATTTTGGCATCGTGCGCGTTTGTGCATAATTGTCCTTGCTTGCCCAAGCTATTATTTCCTGACTAACTTTTTCGGCATATGCCAAACTTGATTCAAACTTTGGCGACTGCGACCACACCTGATACACACTATCTTTATAGGTCTTAATTTTTTGAGTCGAAAAAATCAGTTCTTCACCAACGTTTAAATAAGCCATGACAGAAGCCATATTTAGATTGATATGTTCGAGACTTTCTGGACTAGAAATCCCTGAAAAATGGGAAATCTGTCCACTTAAACTCTTGTAGTCGCCAGATTTTGCCTTAGAAATCACCTCATAAGCCGCTATACTCGGATACACATACACTCGACTTGCAACAGGAGGCGAAAAGATATCATAAACCATGACCTCGGTTAGCTTATCCAAGGCGGCATGGTAATCGTCTGCATTTACAACAATTTCTTTTTTGGGTTGACATCCCATGCCGATTAAGATAAAAACAAGTATTATAAGCTTTGTAATACGCATAATTATTTCATTTTATAAACATCGATAGCGCTATCATTAAACACTACAATCAAATATTTTTCTTGGTTAAAATCTAAAACTTCAAAATTAACAACAGCCTTATTGAATAAGTTGACGCCTATCACTTTATCATCAAGTATTTCACCCTGTTGAGTCAATGCGCCACCTAAAAAACTTCCTAATCGGCCATGAAAGGGTTTCAACCCAAAATAATTACCTCCAAAAAGCAATTCATCAATACCATCATTGGTCAGATCGATTTTTTGAAATGCTGTAATGGGCGACAATTGAAAATAATCGTCTAACGCAAAGAAGTTCCACTTTCCGCCTACTTGTTTTAAATAGCCCGTCTGTGTCGTATGTACTTCTAATATCCTAGCCTTTTCTAAAACAGAAGTCTCAAATATTTCATCAATGGGCTTACCAGCAAAATCTTTGTAAGCATTAAACTTTTTCTTAAGCATAGGCATTTGTTGAGATAACTCATCAAAAGTGTTAATCGGAAAATACTTTCCAGATTTGTTCAAACAAACGATGCTTTCCGTTTGATTGTTGGCATCAAAATCGGAATAATACAATCGAAGTGGCATTTCGGGGGTCGCTTTAAATTTGGTGTTTTCTCCAAAATTTCCAAGTATAATTTCCTCTTGACCATCATTATCCAAATCAAAACTGGTAATACTTTGCCATAATCCATTAAGGACTTTTGGAATAAATTGGTCTGAAATGTCTTTGAGTTTATTGTCTTCTAGTTTTAAAACTCTAGGTGGCATCCATTCGCCAACTGTAATGATTTCATTGGTTCCATCACCATCCATATCGAACCAAATGGCATCTGTTACCATTCCATAGCTCTTCAAAATATCATTTTCGACAGCACTAAATGCATTACAATCATTTGAAAACATGTAGGCATTTGGCAACTTTCCAAAATCATTACTTACAGCATGACCAAATCCAAATACCGTTGGACATGGGCTATCATCTTTCAAAATAATTGAAGTATGGAGGTAATTTTCTGGCATCTTTAGAGCTTGAAAATTACCATCTTTTTCTATAAATAGTTTGTCATTTAAAGCTTCTGATCGGCCATAAAACTCGCCTCCTGCATTTGCTAACAACAAATCTGACTTGCCATCATTGTTAAAATCTGAGATTTCAGCAAAAACTTGTTCGCACGAGTTTCAATCTCCTAAGTGGGTTTTTGTTTAAACCCGGTGTCTATAAAAAAAGAAGGAATACTCTCCATTTCA
>JAUIFC010000146.1 GCA_030429455.1 Bacteroidia bacterium
AAATGTGATAATTCTCTCTGTAATTCATGCACTTGAGATATAGCTTCATCTTTATTGTTGCTTTCTTGTTTATAAGCTGATTCGGCATGTAGCAGAGTTTGCTCTGTCTGAACATATTGATGCTTGGTTTGTTCTAATTGCTGCTCAATTTCTTTTAGTTTTTCATGATCTGTCATTAAAATACCCTTTCTATTCTTGGGGGATTATTTAGTATTGCTCTTTTTGCTTCACTTAACGCTGACTTTCTAGTTAAATGAACAGTGTTAAATAGGTGAATTGATTCTGTTTCTCCGTCTGACATGAAAATATTTAAAATCCATTCAAATTGAGTTCTATTTCTATAAGATTTTGTGACTTCAACTATGTTGTTTTCTATCTGATATTTGTAAGTTCTGTCTATCATGTTCGTGTTGTTTTTGTTAATCATGTAGGTAAGATAGTGTACTATAATTCACTACGCAAGTATTTAGTAAAATATTTTACACTTTTTTTTAATATTCTAAATAATCAAGAACTAAATAGAACTTTTTAGGAACTTTTCAGGAACGATTCTCTAAACCGCACACTATTGATGCTTGCTAGGTTATAACCACATGAAAGCAAGTGAAATTCTAAAAAAAATTGAAGCAGTACTTCTTTCTTCGGAGGTAAAATTGGAACAGATAAAACTTGATAACGGTACAGTGTTAGAAGCTGAAACGTTTGAATCTGGTCAGCCTGTTTTCATTGTATCAGAAGAGGAGAGAGTTCCTGTACCTATTGGCGAATACATGACTGAAGATGGTCAGAAATTGATCATTCAAGAGGAAGGTGTAATTGCCAGTATGGGAGAAGCCGAAGAGCCGGAAAAAGAACCGGAGAAAGAACCGGAAGAACCGGAAGAACCGGAATTAACAGAGCAACCTGTTTATGTAACAAGAGAAGAGTTGGACAGCTTGAAAACTGAAATTCTTACTGAAATTCAGAAGCTGAGCGCACAAAGTCCAGAGCTTGAAAAAGAACTAGAACAGCCGGCTGTAAAGCCATTTAAACACAATCCAGAAACAAAAACAGAAAGAAAACCAGCGAAACTATCAGGACAGAGCGCGGTAAATAACGTGTTCGCCAGATTCGCAAACAGATCATAATCATGGAAAAAGTAAACCTCACAGATTCAATTGCCTCAATCACCTCAACTTATGCAGGTGAATTTGCAGGCGATTACATATCAGCAGCATTGCTGAGCGGAAAGACATTATCAGACGGTGCTATAACCGTAAAACCTAACGTAAAATATAAGGAAGTTGTAAAGAAGATTACTTCGACCAATATAGTAGTAGACTCAACTTGTGATTTTACACAGACAGACAATGCACTGACATTGACCGAAAGAATCTTGCAACCTGAAGAGTTTCAGGTCAATTTGCAGCTTTGTAAATCTGATTTTATCAGCGATTGGGAAGCTGCAAAAATGGGTTACAGCGCATTTGATAATCTACCTCCAACATTTGCCGAGTTCTTGATCGGTCATGTTGCTGCTAAAGTAGCGGAGAAAACAGAGCAAAATATCTGGGGTGGTGTGAATGCTACTACTGGGCAGTTCGACGGTTTTACGGTATTGATGGCAGCAGATGCAGACGTAAACGATGCAGCGAATGGCTCAGAAACAGCCTTTTCTTCTTCCAACATTGTGGACCTCTTGGGTAATGTAGTTGATTCTATCCCTTCTGCTGTTTACGGGAAAGATGATCTAACTATTTATGTTCCTACTGTTGCGCTTCAGGCGTATGTTAGAGCGTTGGGTGGTTTTGGTGCTTCAGGTCTTGGTGCCGCTGGTACTGACAACAAGGGCTCACAGTGGTTCAACATGGGTAACGCTTTGGCTTTTGAAGGTATTAAAATCCAACATGCTCCTGGTATGCCAACTGATCACATCGTAGCGGGTGAGGCTTCAAACTTGTTCTTCGGTACAGGATTGATGAGTGATCACAATGAAGTTAAGGTTATAGACATGGCAGATATAGACGGTTCTAAAAACGTGCGTGTAGTGATGCGATTCACAGCAGGCGTTCAGTATGGAATCGGTTCAGATCTGACTTTGTTGACTTTAGCATAATCAATGGTTTCACAGCCTCTTAATTGAGGCTTAAATTTATAAAATATGGCGTGTGCATTAACGACAGGAAGAACAGAACCATGTAAAGATGTTGTAGGAGGTTTAAAGACTGTATTTTTTGCTGACTTTGGAACTTTAGGAAATATTACAGAACCTAGCAATGAAATAACAGCATTAAGCGGGACTCCATCCCTTTATCAGTATGATTTGAAAGGAAACTCTAGTTTTGAGCAAACTATTACTTCAAGTAGGGAGAATGGAACAACGTTCTACGAGCAGGTTTTAAATCTTGAACTTAAAAAACAAGATTCTGCAACACATGCAGAAGTGGCATTGTTAGCGGTTGCAAGACCTCATATATTTGTAGTTGACAATAATGACAATATTTTCCTGATGGGTTTAGAATTTGGAGCAGACCTAACCGGAGGAAGCATCGTGACAGGTGCAGCAATGGGTGATAAATCTGGTTATTCTTTGACGTTCTCAGCGATGGAAAAAGCACCAGCGAAGTTTGTTGCTTCTGATCCTGATTTAACAGTTGCAGAAGAAATAGAAGCTTTGAATGATAGTTTAACAATTGAAACAAATCAGATAAATCCTTAAAGATTATTATTAGCGTGGGAAGGAAGGGACTCAAAATTTTTGGGTCTCTTTTTTTTTGCCCAATTGTTTAAAAGAAAAGGTTATACAATTATGTTAGTCAACACAAGTGGAACAAATCAATTAAAATTCATCAGCAGGGAGATAGATTTAACTTTGCCGATTGAGTTTAATTGCTATATACGTAATCATTCAACAAATGAAATTGATGAGGTTGCAATTACCCCATCATTGGACAGCACAGGCGATTACTTTACCGCTGATCTAACTTATGACTTTACTGAAGGCAATTATTACACTTTGATTATTACATACCTCAGAAACTCTAAAAATGAGGTAATGAGCAAGATTAATGTGTATTGTACCGATCAAACTATCAATCAAGATGTGAATGATAATTACACAATCAATGACGGTGAATATGTAGAGCCTAATCAAACTTCAAATGATTATATTTTTGTATGAGAAAACAAGAAACAATAAAAAAACAAGGTTCAACAAGAGTGGTGAATTTGGCTACTTATACGAGTCCGCAGATTAAATCTAAACACAATGAGAACTTTGTTACGTTTGGAGACAAAAATCAGTACTTCAATTACTTGATTGATCGGTTTAACGGTTCTCCAACAAACAACGCTATTATAAACGGAATATCATCCGCTATTTTCGGGAAAGGTCTTGATGCGACTGATTCAAATAAAAAACCAGATCAATACGCAAAGATGATTTCACTCTTTAAAAAGGAGGAAGTCAGGAAGTTAGTTAATGACTTGAAGTTGTTAGGTCAATGTGCTATTCAGGTTATTTATTCAAAAGATCGTAAGACAATTGCCCAAATTGCTCATATGCCGGTTCAGACGTTAGCGATGGAGAAATGTGACGATGAAGGCAATATAAACGGATATTTCTACTATCCGGATTGGGAAAAGTACAGGAAAGGCGATGAGTTAAAAAGATTTCCAGCGTTTGGCACTTCAAAAGAACCGATTGAAATAATCTACATAAAACAGTATTATGCAGGGTATGACTACTTTTCACCAGTTGATTATCAAGGATGTTTGCAGTATGCAGAACTAGAGGAAGAAATCAGCAACTTTCACATCAACAACATTAAAAACGGTCTTGCTCCTTCTATGCTGATAAACTTTAATAACGGAATACCAGACGAAGAAGCGCAGGAATTAATCGAGCAAAAGATCAGAGAAAAGTATAGTGGGTCAAGTAGTGCAGGGAGGTTTATTCTTTCATTCAATGACTCTAAGGAAAGTGCTGGTGAAATTATACCTGTTCAATTATCAGACGCACACAACCAGTATCAATTTCTTAGCGATGAAAGCATGAGAAAGATACTAATAGGTCACAGGGTGGTTAGTCCTATGCTTTACGGTGTGAAAGATAACACAGGATTAGGTAATAACGCAGATGAATTGGTAACAGCTTCGACGTTAATGGATAACGTAGTGATTAGACCTTTTCAGGAGTTGTTACTAGATGCTTTTGACAAGATTTTGTCTTACAACAAGATTTCACTAAACCTGTACTTTAAGACCTTACAGCCTTTAGAATTTACTGACGTTGATAATGTTGATGAAGAGATAAAAGAGGAAGAGACAGGCGTTAAAATGTCAGCAGACTTTACAGAGGATGAAGGTTTGAGGATGATCGAACTACTCGAACCGGATGATCTAGAAGATTGGGAGGAAGTGGACGAAGCAGACGTAGAAGATGAAGAACCGGATGATGAATGGGCGGCTAGATTGATTAAACCAAAACAAACAAGCCTTCAAAAATTAGCGACTATAATCGCTAAACCTTCGGGGTTTAGTTATCTGGATAAATCATTATATAAAATTAGATACAGATACGCAGAAGGGAGAAAGAAAAGCAAGACCGGAAAGAGCAGGAAATTCTGTCAACAGATGATGAGCAAAAGCAAAGCTGGAAACGTTTACAGACTTGAAGATATTGATAGGGCAAGCCGTGAGGGTGTAAACAGCGAACTAGGACATAAAAAACAGCCTTATGATCTGTTCAAATATAAAGGAGGTGTTTATTGTCATCATGTTTGGAAAAAAGTCCTATTCCGAGCTAAAAAAGGCACTGAGAAAGGTAGTGAGGATATTAAAGATTACAAGCGTTCCTCAAGCATTCCTAAAACTTACAACATTAATCCACGTGGCACAAGAGAGGCTATTAAGCAGCCTGTAACCATGCCAAACAATGGACACCATCCAAACTATAAAAAGTAATGGCAAAAGCACTATTCATAACGAGAACGGATTTAATTAAAAATTCCATTATTAACGGATCAATTGATACTGATAAGTTCATTCCTTTCGTCAAGATTGCCCAAGACCTTCACATAGCTAATTATTTAGGTACTGATCTTTACAACAAGTTGCAGTCCGATATTATAGCTAATAACCTTACGGGTGATTATCTAACGCTGGTTAATAGTTATGTGAAAGATTGCTTAATTCATTATGCTTTGTCGGATTACATCCCTTTTGCGAGCTACGAGATTAAAAACGGAGGATTCGTTAAAAATACGCCTGAAAATTCACAACCTCCTACTGAGTCAGAAGTAAACAGG
Source organism: Bacteroidia bacterium (assembly GCA_030429455.1). Taxonomy (GTDB): domain Bacteria; phylum Bacteroidota; class Bacteroidia; order Flavobacteriales; family Flavobacteriaceae; genus Psychroflexus. The sequence continues at coordinate 5,289 of JAUIFC010000146.1, forward strand.
TTAAGCGAGAAGCATAGAAGTATCGCACAGTTTTATACTAGGCGAATGATAGATTACATTGTCTACAATCAAAATAAATTTCCTGAGTACAACACTAATACAAACGAAGACCTTAATCCTGATCGTGATGTTAATACGGTTGGGTGGGTGTTATGATCATGAAAGTAAGAAAAGTAAAACCAAAAGAGGTGAATGTTAAATTATTAAAAGAGTTCATTGATGCGAACGGTAAAAAAGTATGAATTTCCCAGTCAAGAAGTTGCTGAGATGTATATACAGCAGCTAGAGATTGATGATCCTGAACACCGTCATTCAGTTGTAAGACTTGGAAATTTAAGGGGGTACACCTTTTCCGTCGATGTGTTATGGTGGGGTGACATTGATGATAGTTGGAGCGAATTTGAAGTAACTTATGATCCTGCTACATGGGCGGACGAAAACGGATCACACATTTTTAAAAATTACGAATTAAATGGATGAGGTAAAAGAGTACGTAATGGCAGGAGCTATCGGGGTGGTGGCTTTTTTTTCAAAATGGTGGTTCAATAAAACTGAAAGCAAAATAGAAGCAATGGAACAAAGAATAGCAAGAAATGAGACAAACATACAGCTAAACACTCAGTCAGATAAAGATTACAGAGAAAACACGGCACAGATATTGGCAGAGATTAAAGCACAGCAGAATGAGATTTACAAACTCTTAATAAATAAGTGATGTACCAATTTAGTAGCAAGTCATTAGAGCGATTAAGCACGGTTAACCCATTGCTTCAAGATATTATGAAAGAAGCGATAAAAGTCTCGCCAATTGACTTTGGAATACCACTATACGGAGGTTTGAGAACAGCAAAGCAACAAAACCAACTATTTAAAGACGGCAAAAGTAAATGCGACGGAATAAAGATTAAGAGCTACCATCAATCAGGAAACGCTGTGGATGTTTACGCCTATGTAAATGGTCACGCTAGTTGGGACGATGTTCATTTAGGTATTATAGCGGGAGTGGTGCTTTCAGTTGCTGATCGAAAAGGTGTGAATTTAAGATGGGGCGGAACATTTGGAAGTAACGAATTTCACGGATGGGATAAACCACATTTTGAGTTGAGATAAAAAAAGGCACTTCTTATGAAGGACCTTTTTGTTCAATTTCCAATTACAATTTTTAAATCACATTTCAAATGTAGTTATATGAATTGGATAAAAAAACTTTTAGGCAAAAATATTCTTCAGGACACGGCTGATATAGTGGATCGTTTTGTGGAAACCAAAGAGGAAAAGAAAGAATATTTCAAAGAGGTCTATCAGATGCAGATAGATGAGAAGAACAGCGCACGTAAATTATACGGCCAAGATAACACAATGCAGAAGGTTTATGCCGGAACTTTCTTACTAGGTTATTTAGGATTGACAGGGTGGCTACTTTTTGCAATTATAGGCGGTTCAATATCGGAGGTTAATCAGTTTGAAACTGGTTTAATCGGTTCTATTTGGGGAGGTATGACGGCAAAGGTCAACACTATAACAGATTTCTTTTTTGGAAGCAGCGATAAAAAATAGGCAAAAATTAACCACATTTGAATTGTGGATAACCTGCTTGAAAAATTATCGCTAAAACATCAAACATGGATCAACGTCGTTCAGAGTTTCGGGTGTGATAGATACACCGCTGAGGATGTAGTTCAGGAGATGTATATTAAGTTAGACCGCTGGAACAACTCTGATAGGAGTATTATCTATGAAAACGAAGAACTAAATTACTACTTCGTGTTTAAGGCTTTACGATCAATTTATTTGAATTACGTAAACAAGGAGAAAAAACACAAATCAGATCAAATTGATGATATAGAAGTAGGTTATACAATTCCAGACAGCGACGAGCATATTCGTAAAAAAATTGAACATCTACATTGGTACGATCAGAAGATATTCGATTTGGTTTTTATTCATGGTTATTCAATGTTAGAGTTAAGTAAGTTGACAAATATTAGTTATCACTCAATTAAACGAACATGCGCAAGAATGAAGAAGATCATAAAGGATTAGGCGATTTAGTCGAGTTATTTACCACGTTCACCGGCATCAAATGGATCGTTAAAAAGTTTAGCAAAATCACTGGGATTGATTGTGGATGTGATAAGCGAAGAGATAATTGGAATAAAATAAAGTTAGACCGATGGAATTAACAGACATTAAATGGTGGAGAGAGTTTAGAGCAAAAAACTCTAACACTATATCAAGCAATGAAGTTAAGAAGATAAGCGAATTTCACGCTAAATACTTCAATCACAAGTATCAAAAGCTATGTACTTGCAACCCTAAACAGGCGCAATCATATATCAATGATTTAAACGAATTATACAATTCGATTTAATTATTTGCGAAAAAATGTAATAATGTTGGTTGATTGTCTTGGATTATTTAACAAATTATGTTTACATTTGTTGAAATAACAAACAACAATATTATGACATTTTCAATACAACTTACTGAAGCAGATGTTACAGTCATAGGAACTGACATAGAGCTTGACTCAATCACAGTCACAGTAGATTGGGGTATTTATATCGATGCTAGGGCATACGGCATAAAAGGTATTCATATTAACGTGTATAATTATGCAATAGATGACGCAGTTGATATTAATTACCAGCCTGTGGAATTTCCTGAGCTACGAATAGAACACGATTTGGAGATAATAGATAACTCTGTAATGATTACAGATTGTGTGATTGATTTGAAGAATAAAGAAATTTACTTCGAATGATATACGTTGATTTATATAAGATACTTGTATCACTGTGTGGGTACAAGTTTTTAAAAAAAGCAAAGCAAAGAGACCTAGCTGAGATGAGGTCTTTGATGATCAAAATTATGGTAGATGATTTTGGTTTAGGTTGGACTGAAATAAAAAACATAATTCCAACTATACAACCAAACTACTCATTAAATCATTCTTCAATTATAAATGCATACAAGAGCTATGATAGTTATGAGAAATCAGTTGGCAGGATTTATCTGGAAGCTAAAGCAAAACTAAAATCTAAGATGCTTGAACGATACCATAACAACGTCATCAAGTATGCAGGTAAATTTGATGTAAAAACGATCAAAGAATTAAACGAACAACTAATAAATAAACTATGAAAGAGAACTATGCGACACAAGTGGAAAGAGCTTGTAATATTTACAATTTCTTAGATGATCGACAGGTATGGGAGAAAACTAAATATCTCTCACGTATCAAAAACAAGAACAAGTACAAAAGAGAATCTAAAAGATTAATTGAAACAAATAAAGAGAATAGACTTAAATGGATTGGTCTGCTTGCTATTAAATTCAATGTTTCAGAAAGTTTATTAAAAAACATATTGTTATGGAATACAATTTTGAATTAAGAGAAGAAACAACCACGAAAACAGGTTTTTTGTTTTTCCTTCAGGACCTAAAAGGTTTAAAGCTTAAGAGCAGAAAAACAAATAAAACATTTGATAAGTGGGAGGTTTGGAACGGTGATCAACACAGGTCCAGAAAAATCAAAGATGGTGAAGATAAAATTTACTTCTGTGAAAATGAAAAAACGTAAGCAGCTTATAAAGAAACTTGATCAAGTGTTTAGTGAATACATAAGAAAGCAAAACGCCAACGAATACGGAATGGTTGAATGTTTTACTTGTGGAAGTGTTAAACACTGGAAGAACATGGATGCAGGACATTTTATGAGCCGATCAAAGTATTCAACCAGATGGGATGATAAAAACGTTCAAGTACAGTGCAAGGCTTGCAATGTCTTTAAGCACGGTGAACAGTTTAAATTTTCATTGAAACTTGATCAAGTCTATGGAAAGGGGACAGCAGAAGAATTAATGATTAAAAGCAATAATCTTCAAAAATTATCTAACTTCGAACTAAAATCTCTGATTGAGGAGTATTCGTCCTTTTCATAGTACTTGTAAGTTGGTAGTCGGTCATAATTGGCCGGCTATTTTTTTTACCTTTATAAAGAAAATAAGCCGCAAATAAGATATAAATTAAAAAATAAATATCTATTTTTGTTAAATGAAAAAACGAACAGCAATAATACTAAGGAAAGGCGAACGGCTGGAAGTTTGGGCGAATCTTGCTGAGTTATGCAGGTGTTACCAATGGCCGTATGGTACTTTAAAGGCGAGGAAGTTCCCTTTTGAGTACAAAGGATTTCAATTAAACAAGTACAAATTCAAAACTTACAAGAAAAATGAAACAGTTGTTAAAGGCGATCAGTGACTTCCAGAAGGAATGTCCAGTAATTCACAAAGGGACGAAAGGTTACGGCTACACATACGCAGACTTACCTACTATATTTGAAGTGATTAACCCGATTCTCAAGAAGCATAAGATAGGATTTATTCAGGCGGTTGACGGTGATAAG
>JAUIFC010000147.1 GCA_030429455.1 Bacteroidia bacterium
TCAATCGAAAATATTTCTTTTAATTTTAATCAATCCGATACCTTTATTGGTAATCCCTACCCTGAAAATTTTGATATTAGTTCTATAAATCCTGATTTTATTGAGGGTAATTCTTCAATGCTTTTTTCTCAAGAAATTATAGACAGTGCCAGATTATATCCTCGACAATTTTTTAGAATAAGTTTTTGTGTGGTCGTCGATCCTTTTTGTAATGGACGACCAAACCCAACCCCATCGGGTTCTGGTATAGATTTTAATGCAGTTTTCAATGTAAATTCAACAGCGGGGTTCTTTACGGAGTTTATACTCTTACAAGATTTTCATACAACAGAATCTATTTTGACAGCGGGGTTTTATATTCCAGTATTCAATCCAATAGTTAATACCGATGGAACTTATGATTACATTAATTCGATAGTAATTACAAATGAAGGGAACTCAACTGCAAATAATATTAATTTCAATTTGGGATTGGGAAATTTTCTAGACGATGGTTTAGTCTTTAACACGCTAACTGTTACTCAGGTGTCAGGTCCAAGTGTTACCGTCAATTCAAATTATGATGGAGATACAAACCCTTTACTTTTGGAACCTAACAATTCTCTCGATTCTGGAGAGACTATTGTTCTAGAAGTATTTCATTTACTTGCTCCAGTTCCGACACAAGATCAGAATAATTTCACTCAGTTAGGATTCTCTCAAACTCAAGGAATATTAGATGGATTTGATGAAAGTTTGCCAGAAAATAGCAGGCTTTATTCATTTGTTCTTTGGGAAGATAGTCTTGGAAACCACTTAGATCGGTATTATACTATTGACGATTTACAACAATCCGCAGTAAATGATCAATGTTTGTGTATCTCAACAGGGATGTCTTTTGGTTTTTTGTCCGATGTAAGCACAGTAAAAACCATAACAAATGTAAATACTATTCCAAATGGTATTTTAGAGCACGAAGAAATTACATTTCAATTATCCATTACCAATATTAGTCCAATATTGGATGTCTTAAACTTACAAATGCAAGATGATTTAACGGGCATATGTGGATTGGAACCTTTATCGTTTTCCATGCCGGTTATAGTATCAAGCGATGCCTTGGAAACTCCTAATCTTAACCCAAATTATGATGGGGTAAATGACATTAATATTTTTGATGGCACTTCGGGAATACTATCAACAGGTCAATCTGTTGTTGTCGAAATAACAGCCGTTATTTATGAGCAATGTTTTGGGCAAAATGAAATAATTTTTCAGGCTCAGAATCCATTTGGCTTTGTAATTAATTCTTCAGCTTTTGTCGATGTAAATGCACTGACAGATTCCGATAACGACGGTATTCCAAATATCGATGATATTGACGATGATAATGACACGATTTTAGATTTGGATGAAACTAATGGCTTAGATCCTTTGTTAGATGATGATAACGATTTGATTCCAAATTATAGAGATGTAGATTTTGGACAAGATGTAAACAATGATGGAATAGTAGATATTTTTGATTTTGATGATGATGGTGTTCCTAATCACTTTGATCTAGATTCTGATAATGATGGGATATTAGATATTTGTGAAGCTGGGAATTTTTCCACCGATGGTGATGGAAATGGAAGAACTGATAATAGTGTCGGCATAAATGGACTTGATGATACAAGAGAATTTGAAGATACTCTAAGCACTGGTATAACGTATATTTTACCAAATAACGATACAGATATCAATTTTGACTTCGTAGACTCGGATTCCGATGCAGACGGAATTGTTGATAATATCGAAGCACAGCCCACCGATAACTATACACTAGCAACCGATATTTTTGATGAAAATGGAATAGATACCGCTTATCCCAATGGATTATCCCCAATAGATACTGATGGAGATAATACACCAGATTATTTGGATGATAATTCTGATGGAGATCTGGAAGTTGATGTATTGGAAGGTTGGGATATTGATAATGACGGAATTGCAGAAGTTCTTTCTTTCGGAATTGATGCCGATAGCGATGGATTGGACGATGCGTTTGATGTCAATACGAATGAACTTATACCTGATAACGAACAAATCCCAACAGACTTTCCGAATGCAGATTACGATGTTACACAAGAGAGAGACTGGCGAGAACCTACAGCTATTGTAGTTGTTATCGATGATTTGTCACTGCAAGAAGGTGAAGATTTTCAATTTACAGTGTCTTTGGTTTTATATAGTGACAATACAATACCTGTTGATGCAACGACTCCAGTAGAGATAACACTGTCTACAATAGATGGTACTACAATATCAACGCCTTTTGAAACTGCTGTTTCGCCTTTTGATTACCAAGCTATACAGAATGTAGACATTGTAATACCACCATTTTCAAATTCAATGCAGGTCACGGTAAATTCTTTTGACGATATTATTTCGGAATTGGATGAATTGTTTACACTCAATGGTATAATTACATCAGCTAATACTATTAATGCAGAAGCATCGGGAATAGGTACAATTATCGATAATGAACCGCTCCCTACAATTACTATGAATAATGATATTGTTAATGAAGGAGAAACATTACAATATAATATTATAATGGATATTCCGAGCTCTATACCAACCGAAATTTCAGTGGCCAGTTTAAATAACACTGCTCTGGCTGGATTAGACTTTTTGCCAATATCATCTGTTTTCATTATCGAAGGAACTTTAGATCCTTCTAGTCCTAATACATCAACATCATTTAGCATTGAAACACTCTTGGACAATTTGAACGAACCCGATGAAGAGTATCTAGATGTTGTGGGTAATGTGATTTCTAATAATATAGGTGTTGAAGATTTGGTGAAAACAGGAACAATTTTAGATATAGATCCAAATCCTTTAGTTTCGATAAATAACGATACCGTGATAGAAGGTAACACTTTAGAGTTTACTATTTCTTTACTTAACGCTCAAGGCGAACCAATGCAAAATTATTTGGCAATAGATTTAGATCTCTTTGCCCAAGACATAACTACGACTATAGACAGGGATTACCGGTTTATTCCTATTAGTGTTACTATTCCTGCATTAGCATTTTCGCATACAGAAGTAGTGCCATCTTTTGATGACAATTTGAATGAAGAAACCGAATCTTTTAACTTCACAGCTTCAGTAACATCTGGAACAATATCCAATGCTTCCAATATTGTTAAAGGTTTAGGGACAATTAAGGACAATGATATTCCAAATTTATTTTCACCAAATGGCGACGGCCTGAGTGATGTATTTAGAATAGATGGAATAGAAGAGTTTCCAAATTTCAAACTTTTTATTGTCGATCGATGGGGTGGCGAAATATATAATTATAGCAATAATGGAAACCCAAGTCCAAAATGGTGGGATGGAACTAATAATGGTAAAAATGTAATTGAGGGCGTCTATTTTTACACCCTAGATTTTAACGATGGTATAACCAAACCCAAATCTGGATTTATTCAACTGGTTAGATGATAATTAACTTGATATATTTTACATACAAAAGAGCTTCTTTAATATTATTTTTAATAATATGCTGTTTTAGTTTTTGTAAATTGAATGCTCAACAAGTACCGCATTATGCGCAATATATGTATAATATGCAAGTTCTTAATCCTGCTTTTGTTGGGCATAAATCCGATCTAAACGCTACATTGCTATCTAGAGGACAATGGATTAATGTAGATGGCGCACCGGAAACTGTCACTTTTTCATTAAATACAAGACTTAACTCAGGATGGGGAATAGGAGCAACAGTTATTAGAGACGAAATAGGATTGGTCGACAATACAGATTTGAACATCGATGTGTCCTATAGTGTTTCTCTATCCGATACGTCTCTTTTGTCCTTTGGTGTTAAAGGTGGAATAGCATTTTTTAATAACGATTTGGCGAGTGGAATAACAGTAGATAACGAAATCTATGCATCCACAACAGGACAATATGGAAATATGGCATTTGGGTTGTTATACACTTCAAATAAATATTATTTAGGCTTGTCGGTACTCAATATTTTCGAATCTCCGGTTTTTAGATTGCAAGATGATATCCAAACGGTTCAGGGATTGGAAAGGGGTAATTACTTTCTTACGGGAGGAACGATTATCAAAATTTCTGATTTTAATGAGATAACGTTTAGGCCTTCAACAATGATTAAATATTCACCTACCTTGCCATTATCGGTAGATTTAAATGCCAATTTTAATTTTAACAAAAAATTTGAAACAGGTATTTCCTACAGACACCAAAACTCAATCAGCGCAATGGCATCGGTCATTTTTTACGACAGATTTCGAATAGGCTATGCTTATGAAAATTTTTTAGCAGCCTTTGGGCCAAATCTCAATTCTCATGAAATAATTTTGAGAGTAGATTTTGATTTAAAACGTAATAAAAAATGGATATACAGAGATTGTTGCTTTTTTTAATACCTTTTTCTAAAATCCAATGTTAAGTTAAAAACCTCTTCAAGAATTTCTTTGTCAACCTGATTTAATTCTTTTTTTCTGCGATTCATCACCACTTCGGCGACTTCAAAAACTTTGTTTAGTTTATAAGTCATAAACCCGCTTTTGCCACCCCAAGAGTAACTCGGAATAAAATTTCGAGGAAATCCTTCGCCAAAAACATTTGCACTTACGCCAATCACAGTTCCCGTATTAAACATCGTGTTTATGCCACATTTAGAATGGTCTCCCATCATCAATCCGCAAAATTGCAGTCCAGTATCTGTAAATCTTCCATTCGTATAATTCCATAATTTTACAGAAGCATAATTGTTTTTAAGATTAGATGTATTTGTGTCGGCGCCAAGATTACACCACTCCCCAATGACAGAATTGCCTAAAAAACCATCGTGACCTTTGTTAGAGTAGCCCTGAACAACAGAATTACTCACTTCGCCACCAATTTTTGAGTATGGTCCAATTGTAGTTCCTGTATAAATTTTAGCTCCCATTTTTATAACGCCATGCTCACATAAAGCAAAAGGACCTCTAATATTGGAAGATTCCATGATTTCAGCATCTTTTCCAATGTAAATTGGGCCATCCGTAGCGTTCAAAGTACAGTTAAAGATTTTTGCGCCTTCTTCAATAAAAATATTATCTGGATTAAAGGCTATAACATGATCAGGTATCGGTTGAGATGTTCTTCCATCGGTCAGGATTTTGAAATCTTCTGCTATCGCTTCATGATTTAAACTGAAAATATCCCAAGTATTCTTTACAACTAGTAGTTCAGATGAATATTCTATAATTTCAGTTGCATCATCTATGTTCTGAGCTTTTTTGGCGATTAAAATACCGTTTTGAATTAGAGAGTAATTTGACTTCAAATTTCTTACAGCTTCGATTATAGATGAATTTGGAATCACAGAAGCATTTATAAAATAATTTTCTTCTTCTAAATTAACAGGCCATTTTTTGCCTAAATAATTTTCAGTTAGATGTGAAAAACGAGCTTCTGGAAAGTAGTGTTTCCACTTTTCTTCAAAAGTTAGAATCCCACACCTCAATTGAGAAGTTGGTTTGGTGTACGTAAATGGTAATAAGTTTTCTCTAAAAGGTTCAATAAAAACGATATTCATGGTGCAATTAGTTAAATAATTGTTTTACAATAAAAATTCCTAAAGCTACTGCCAATATTCCTAAAACAATGCTCAGTAAAATATACAACAATAAAGAAAAATAATGTTCTGATTTAAAAATGTTATAATTTTCCAAGGCAAAAGCAGAAAAGGTTGTAAACCCTCCACAAAAACCTGTTACTAAAAGTAATAAATTAGGTTTGCTTAATATATATTTAAGTTCCATTCCTACGAAAATACCGATGAGCAAACAGCCAATGATATTTACAAGAAATGTTCCTAAATAAAAATTTTCAAATGCTGTATTAAAATGTTTGGAGATTAAAAACCGTAATACACTGCCAAGTCCACCGCCTAAAAAAACAAAGAGTAGTTTTTGAAACATCATGCATTTTTTGAAAGTGAATATTCGAGAAACATATTGTGATTAGAGTTTAAATTCGGTAATATGTTCGGCGGTATCAAAAATATGAGGATAGTGCGATTTCACATTTTCTTTCATAAAATCTAGGGGAACATCTTCAAAAAAACCATAATCTTCAATGTATTCCATAAATTTGTCGCCATCTGAATTGTATTGCTGTAAAAAAGAATCATTTTCTCCATCAAATTCCAATGGTTCTACGTTGAATTTTTTGCACAACGATGCGTTAAAAGCTGGAGACATTTTTAACCATTTGCCATTCAAATGTACGTTAACCATTCCATGAGGTGTAAGTTCGTTTGTGCCAAATTTTTCGGTTAGTCGCTCTACGGCAATGTGATTTTTTACTTTACCTAAATGCAGTCTTGCAGGTATGCCTAAGGCTCGTAATCCTGCGATTAAAACTACTGATTTTTCAATACAATTTCCAGATGGTTTTTGGGCAATTAGACTTGCTTTGTAACTCTCTTTGGATAAACTGATGTGATAAGGGTCGTATAACCAATCGTCTCTTACACGTTTATAGAGTTTTATGGCCTTTTCTTGGCTCGAAATAGACTCAGATTTAACATCCTCAACTAAATTTTGAATTGGTGTAGAATCAAAATCCAAGTAATAGGTCTTGTTTAAATATGTCATCAGCAATTCAATATTTAAAATATAGGCAAAGGTACAAGTTTTAATCAGTTTGTACATGTGTTAATTTCCAACCGCGACCTATTTTTAAGCTTCTATGAACAATATTATTAAGAACAGTTTGAAATAACACTCCAATGAATTAATAATATGATATATGTCATTATATCTTTTATTTTCAGTAATAATTTTGTTGATGGAATAAATGACTTTTTAAAATGAAAAAACACGTTATAATTTTTGAAGCTCGGGGTGGTTTGGATAAAGGAGAATATGGAATACGAAAAGATTCAATCCCAATTATTGAAGCGCTCAAAAAACGTGGTTGGTCTTCAGAAATTATTTTTTATCATGATGAAGATCGGGGAGAAATTTATAGGTACACCATAGATACCGCAGATGCTTATATTAGTCGAGTTGATCCTGGAAATCTAGTCAATGAAACCTGTTATTTTCAGATGTTAAGAGAGTTGGTTAACAATGGCGTGGTAGGCTTACCTCATCCTGATGCTATGATTGCTTATGGTGCAAAAAATTCAATAGAAAAGTTGAAAGGTTCTCAAATTGTTCCAGAAGATGTCTATACCTATTATCATTTTGAAACGTTAAAAGAAGAATTTCCTAAACGGCTAAAAAATGGCATACGTGTATTAAAACAAAACAGAGGAACTTCTGGCGAAGGAATTTGGAAAGTTGAAGTTGTAGATTTTATTAGATACCAGGGAGATATTCCATTAAATGCAAAATTAAAACTAACTGAAGCCAAGGATAATCATACAGAGTATAAAACGCTTCAAGAGTTTTTGGAATTCTGTATTCAATACTTCGAAGGTAATGATGGAATGTTGCTTGACATGCCATTTTTCGAGCGTATTGTCGAGGGAGAAATTAGAGCACTTATGTTGAGAGATCGTGTATTGAAAATTTTGCACAAAAAACCTATCAACAAAAAAGGTGCTTTTTCTGCAACGTTTTTATCTGGTGCTAAGTATAGATATGATACTAAAGAGGAATGGCCAGACCTTGTGCTTACCCTCAAAAAATCGCTTGGAACGATTCGAAAGCGATTAGGCAACTATAAGTTACCTTTATTATGGACAGCAGATTTTATTTTGGATACAGACGAAAACGGAAACGATAAATATGTACTAGGTGAAATTAATGCATCATGCATTGGGTTTGTAGCACATTTGGAACTGAGTGAAAATATTGCCGATGAAGTCTTAGCCTTGCTTGACAACGAGCATACTTAGAAAAAGATGTTTTTTTAAATAAAAGGTTAAACTACTTTAAGCGCTGTAGGATTAAAAATTTCTGCAATCATACATCTTGCGCTCCCACCTCCAAGCGCTTCAATAGTTTCAATCGGACTATGGAGAATGTTTAGGTGACTTTCTATTTTTTCAACTTGAGATTTCGAAAGGCTAGAATAGGCTTGAGTACTCATCACTAAAAATTTGTCGCCATTATTATTTCTTACTTCTAGCATGTTGCCAGCAAAAGATTCCATTTGAGATTCTTTAATTTTTATAATCTCTTTGCCATCGTCGGTAAGGCTTTTTATCAGCAAAGATTTTTCGGATTTTTTGTCTATGCTGTCTAAACATACGATGGCAATGTCCGTTCCTACACACATCATGACATTGGTATGGTATATAGGTAACCTTTTATTGTCCACAGTTTGGTAAGCTTGAAACGCCATTGGCATGTATTCAAAATCTTCGCAAAATTCAATAAACAAATCTTCGTTTGCTCTAGAGGATAATGCGCAATAGGCTTTTTTATTTACCCGATCTAGCACCAAACTCCCTGTACCTTCTAGAAAAATACCTTCTTGTTCAGCATCTGTATAATTAAATACTTTGTTGAAAATAACTCCATCATCTTCCAAGCCATCTAAAATATCTGAGCGTCTTTCGCGTCTTCTGCTTTCAGCAAACATGGGATACAACGCAATATCTCCATTGGCATGAAAAGAAATCCAATTGTTTGGGAAAACAGCATCCGGCGTATTATTTTCTTTGATGTCATCAAACACGAAAACATTGATGCCTGCCTCTTGTAAAACTGCTACAAAATCGTCAAATTCCTTTTGAGCTTTAGAAGTTAGAACTTCTTGTGTTTCATTTATTTTTTTTTGAAAAAAATTATTTTCGGCTGTTTCCGTATTATATGCAGAATTTGCAGGCCGTATCATTAATATTTTGTCTGTGCTTTGCATGATTTAGTTCAAGTTTTCGATTTAAATCGACTATTTAAATATTCAGCGGATAAAAATAATCAACTATTAAAAAGCCAAAACCAAATATTTATAAGTTTTAACTTTTTAGCAGATGGGCTAATGTTTTATTCCCTTACCAGTGGTAAAGTAGAGCATCTAAACAGGCCACCTTGTTTTGCTATTTCTCTGTAATTTACAGCTTCGACAGTGATGCCGCGTTCCTCTAACCAAGTATTTAATCTTGTAAATGAGGAGTCGGATAAAACGACATTTTCTGAAATTGAAAAAATATTTGACATCATGTCATACATTTCATCATCAGAGATTTTAAAGCAATTTTCTTCACCAAAAAAATCATATAGCCAATGGAGTTCTTCTAATTCAATAAAACTGTTTGGATGAATAATGGCATATTTTGTGCCTACAGGCTGAAAGCAACAATCCAAGTGAAGCGCATTCTCCTTAGCATTAAGATTATTCTTTCTTAGGTTGAAGGATTTTACTTTTTTATAAGGAAACAGCATTTGAATTTCCTTCACAGCTAACATGTTGGTTCTAGCCGTAATGTAACTCGGGTAATCTAGGCCTCTATAAGTGCCTATAAAAATGTAATCGTTATGCAACAGTACATCACCACCTTCAACATGAGCATCGTCTGATAATTTAATAAGATTTTC
>JAUIFC010000148.1 GCA_030429455.1 Bacteroidia bacterium
CCTCTTGGTTTACAGTGAAAATCATTTTTAACCAATTGATAGGTTGTTTCAGAAATATTAATTTTCCCAGCTTCTCCAGCAGATTCGATTCGACTTGCTGTATTTATAGTATCTCCAAAAAGGTCGTATGCAAATTTCTTTTTGCCGACCACACCGGCGACAATTGTCCCTGAATGTATCCCAACCCTCATATGCCATTTAATGTCATTTGTTCTGTTGCGTTGTTCCAAGTATTTCAACATGTTCTGAGCTGCCACAATGCAATTATGGGCATGATTGGTCACTTCTTCTTGCAATCCACAGGCTGCCATATAAGCATCGCCAATGGTTTCGATTTTCTCGACCTTTGTCTCTTCCATAATTTCATCAAATCGCCCAAAAATATCATTCAGTTCATTGACCAATTGTATAGGCGACATAGACGCCACCAACTCTGTAAACCCCTGAAAATCGGTAAACAAAATCGTAACATGATTATGCCTTTTAGGAATGGTCTTCCCACTTTCTTTTAAGTCTTTTACGATATTGGCTGGCAAAATATTGTGTAATAAGTTATCAGATTTCTTTTGCTCAAGGACTAAAGATTCTTCAGTTTTGTCAATTAATACCGACAAACTTCCAATTAATGTCAAACAAATAAACCCTGTTAGACTTGTATTGATGGACTGCGATAAATACGGGTCTATATCTCCGTAATGAGCAACCACATGGGTTTGAAAAACGGTGCAAAAAACAAGTCCTAGAAAAGCCACAAAACTGAACACATGTGCCATAATTCTGGCTTTCCTTGGAAAAATCATATACGGCATAACAATAATTAAAAAACAAATAACTACTACACCCGAAGAATAACCCAAGAGGTAAAGGAAAAAGAACACCGATACCAACGATAACGTCGTAAGCCAGACTGCAGACAATACACGCCAACCTTTGTGGTTAAATACCAAGACCATTAAAAACAAAAGTCCCATCAATAAATTGCTTATATATATTATAGATTCTTCGGAGATGTATAACACTACAACCATCCAAATGGCATTGTAAATTGCACCTAAGAATCCAGCAATATTAGAGACTCTTAAATACCTGATTTCTGTAAAAGAGAACTCTCTATTAGCACCTATATCTATGTATTTTTGTAAAAACGGAATTTTAATATGCCGTGTAAAAGACATTTGCAAAGTGTTATAGAAGTTTGTTTTTGGATTAAAATGCCATAGGATTAAGGCTTTAGACGATACAACTTAAATTGAAAGTTGTCTTCTAGATTTTTAGTTTTGGACTAATGATCTCTACATCCTGAAAAGCAATCGCGCCTCGAACCACTCCAGAAATGGTTTCGTGTAATACATTTATAATTTGTGGTTTCAATTCGCTTTTGTGGTAAATCAGACTGATTTCTCTTGAAGGTTTGGGATCTATAAAGTCTTTAAGATTTTGCTTTTGTTTCTCCGTCAAGTCCAAAGTATGCAGATATGGCAACAGCGTCATGCCCAAGCCTTCATGAGAAAGTTTGATAAGGGTTTCAAAACTTCCACTTTCTATCGAGTAAGGAAGTTTTGTTTGCATATTTCTGTTTTTACAGATATTTAAAACGCTATCTTTAAAACAATGTCCGTCTTCTAACAAGAGTAATTCCTCCAAAAGAATGTCATTTGCCTCGATTTTAACCTTGCTACAAAGCGGATGATTTTGAGGAATATAGCCCAAAAATGGCTCGTAATACAAAGGCCTTTCTTTGATATGTTCGTCTTCCAAAGGTGTAGCCGCAATAGCAGCATCGATTTGACCTGACTTTAATTTTGTTAGTATATCTGATGTGTTTAGTTCAAATATTTTCAGATTTACTTTTGAATATTTTTTGATAAAATTATTCAAAAACATGGGCAACAAAGTCGGCATAACGGTAGGAATAATTGCCAAATTAAATTCGCCTCCAACATAGCCTTTTTGTTGCTCGATGATATCTTGGATCCTTTTGCTTTCGTCAACGATGTTTTTGGCTTGCTCCACAATCTTTTGGCCAACTTGAGTGAGTGCTATTGGTTTTTTGTTTCGGTTGAAAATCTCTACACCTAACTCTTCTTCAAGCTTTTGTATCTGCATGCTCAAGGTTGGTTGCGTCACAAAAGAATGTTTAGCTGCTTTAGTAAAATTTTGATGTTCGGCAACTGCGAGCACATAAGTCAATTGAGTAATTGTCATGATAAGATATTGTTATTCAAAGATAATAATTAATAGCATCCTTCTATTAAAATTGATTCCAATTTGTTTAAAAATAAAAACCTTTCAGCAGATATACTTTTTCAAATAGCATTTTAGTTTTAAACAAAAAATTCGTCTTCAAAAAGAGAATGACTTATGATACAATCATTTTTTTTTAATTGAACATGCAATATTTTAATATGAAAAAATTCATGTACTTTTGGAAAAAATACTTGCTATGAAAATCACCAAATTACCATTACTTTTCTTGTTATCAATTGTACTATTTTCTTGTTCAGAAGATGACAGCGAAGGAGGTACAACCCCAGTTGAGCCCGATAACTTTTTCCCATTGGTCACTGGAAATTCATGGAATTATGAAAATGTAGCAAGCTTTCCTGACCAAGATGATATTGTCTCCAACGAGACTTTAAGTGTTGTAGATTCTACAACGGTAGGCACAACTGTAAACTATGACTTGGCGACAGACAATCCTCAGAATGCTAGTGCTGTAACACTCGCTTTGTCTCAGGGTGATGTATCGAAAACAGATGAAAGCCTTATTGTTTCAGGAAATTTAGGATTTGGTTTTGAGGGATTTCCGGGTATAAATATAGCTGTAGAAAATGCCGCTATGTACGACACAAATGCTACGCCAAATACACAACTTTTTACAGACAATGGAACCATTGAACAAGATTTTCAAGGCGCTCCATTGACGATCAACTACGATGTAGAGATTTTAACAGGTAGTAATCTGGATAGTTATACGGTAAATGGCACGACTTATTCTGATGTCGTGAGCTCACAAATCAAAATTACGTTAGAAGTTCAGGTGACTATTTTTGTACCTATCACCATTCTTCCATCACAAGAAGCCGTCGTCATTGACAATTATTTTGCTAAGGACATTGGTCTAATTTACAGCGAAACCAATACAAATCTAGATTTTGTAGAACTTGACCAACTTCCCATTCCTTTGGAAGATTTCAGTTTTATCGGCACTCAATCTATAGAAAGTTACAATGTTGATTTAGAATAAAAATCAGATTAAATACCATTTATAATACGAGATTGGAGTTTGTAATGAAATCCGGCAGCAAATCAGTTCGATATTCAATTTTCAAACTATTGATAACCAGGGCTTAGTTTATATTAAAAGCGATGACCACCAAGGTTTGAACAAAGGTCACAACGAGCTAAACTGATCAGTTACGACATCTGAATATTCAATTAAAACTTTTTTCTAAATTTAAGTATAGATTGCTTGAGGTAAATTGGAAATTTAAAGCATTTTCTTTTCTGAAACGAGTTCTACTTAAAAACATTTCAAATCCCTATTTCAGCTTAATAACCTTTGTCATGCACGTTAGAAACGGCTCTTCCTGAGGGATCGTTTAAATTTTTGAAAGACTCATCCCATTCTAAAGCAATAGCCGAACTGCAGGCCACAGAAGCCTCAGAAGGCACTGTTTGCGCTGCTGCCAAACTCGGAAAATGTTCTGTAAAAATACTTCGATAATAAAACTCTTCTTTATTTTTTGGTGGTTGAAAAGGAAATTTAAAATGTGCGTTTGCCAACTGCTCATCAGTCACTTCATTTTCCACCTTATCTTTTAATGTATCTATCCAAGAGTACCCTACTCCATCCGAAAACTGTTCTTTTTGTCGCCAAGCCACAGCTTCAGGCAGCATGTCTTCAAAAGCTTTCCTTAGCACCCATTTTTCGATTTTCCCGTTTCTTATCATTTTATCCTCTGGATTGATCGACATGGCAACGTCTATAAACTCTTTGTCTAAAAAAGGGACTCTGCCTTCGATGCCCCAAGCGGCAAGAGATTTGTTTGCTCTCAAGCAATCGTATAAATATAATTTTTCAAGTTTACGAACGGTTTCCTCATGAAATGCTTGCGCATTCGGTGCTTTATGAAAATACAAATAACCACCGAATAATTCGTCGGAACCTTCGCCAGAAAGCACCATTTTTATTCCCATGGCTTTGATGGCCCTTGCCATTAAAAACATTGGCGTCGATGCACGAATCGTTGTGACATCGTAAGTTTCTAAATGGTAAATCACATCTTTAACTGCATCCAAACCTTCCTGAATGGTGAAAATAATTTCATGATGAACAGTGTCTAGATGTTCTGCTACAAGACGAGCAGCTTTTAGGTCTGGAGAACCTTCAAGTCCAGTAGCAAACGAATGTAACTTCGGCCACCATGCACCAGTTTTATCGTGTTCTTCAATACGTTTTTCAGCATATTTTTTGGCTAAAGCCGAAGTAATCGACGAGTCCAAACCTCCAGAAAGCAAGACCCCATAAGGCACATCACTCATCAATTGCCGATGCACAGCATTATCCAAGGCCTGTCTCAATTGTTCAATAGAAGTACTATTATTTTTAACGTCTTCGTATGTTTTCCAATTCGGCTTATACCATGGCATAAATTCATGGGAATCATTGGTCATGTAATGTCCTGGAGGAAACACTTTAATACTCTGACAGTAGCCTTCAAGAGACTTTAATTCCGAGGCTACGTATAGCGTTCCATCGTCATCCCAACCCACATACAATGGGATGATGCCCATGTGATCTCGAGCTATCAAATATTGGTTTGTAAGCGTGTTATACACTGCAAAACCGAAAATGCCGTTAAGCTTATTTAAAAAATCAACCCCTTCTTTTTCGTAAAGTGCTAAAATTATTTCGCAGTCGGATTGGGTTGTAAAGCTGTATTCTGGAACGTCTTGGCGCAAATCTCTATGGTTGTATATTTCGCCGTTTGCTGCTAAGACGAGGGTTTTCGAGGTGTTAAAAATCGGTTGTTTGCCAGAAGTAGGATCTACAATCGCCAACCTTTCATGGGCCAAAATGGCTTTGTCGTTATCAAAAATCCCACTCCAATCTGGACCTCGATGCCTGAGCTTTTTGGACATTTCTAATACCTGAGGTCTTAATTTTTCTGAGGCTTTTTTTATATCAAATGCGCAAACTATTCCACACATAAATTCAATTTTAATGTTGTTTATTTAAGGGCTAAATATCGATTAAATAATTATTTTTACAACTCTTAAAGCCTATTTTTGTACTGAATTAATAGACTTTAAAAAATTGACGCGTTTTTATGAATAAAACATAAATTACAAGGTCTAAATCCCACATTTTTTATGGAAAATAAAACACTCATTCTTACAGACAAACAAATAAAACATAAAATAAAACGCATTGCGTTTCAGATTTTAGAAGTTTATGACGGTGAAACAGACCTTATTATTGCCGGTATTGCTGAAAATGGCTACATCTTTGCTGAAAGAATAGTCGAAAATATCAATGCGGTGAGTGCTGCAAATCCAAAATTGTGCAAAATTATCATAGACAAAAAGAACCCAAATCTTAAACCACAACTTAGTCTAAGTGAAAGCGAATTAAAACACCAAACCATTATCGTGGTTGATGATGTGCTAAAGTCGGGCACCACATTTATTTACGCTGTCAAGCACCTCTTAGACACACCATTAAAACTGCTAAAAACAGCCATACTTGTAGATAGAAATCATAAAAAGTTTCCTATCAAAGCAGATTTTAAAGGCATATCGCTGTCAACATCGCTGCATGAAACCGTTAAAGTCGAATTTGGCGATACGGCAAAAGCTGAATTATTTTAGTTGGTTAAAACTTTTTCAAGCGTATCCTCAATGCTCATTTCGGATACATCAATTATGGTTTGAGCTTGCCTGTAGTAGTATTCCCTTTCGAACAAATGCTTTCGTACAAAATCCTTGACATCCTCTTTTGTCTCCAAATGAGCAATGAGAGGTCTATTTGCCTTTTGTAAATATAATCGTTCAGAAAGTGTATTCAGATTTACTTTTAAATAGACACTTTTATTTATCGGTTTTTCATGAATTAGACCCATATTATTGGCATAACAAGGTGTTCCTCCACCTAGCGCGACGACATCATATTCTTGATCTTCAATAAGTTTCTTTAAATAGAGAGATTCAATTTTTCTAAAATAAATTTCTCCCTTTTGCGAGAAAATGTCAGAAATAGTAGAACCTTCATTTGTCTCAATATATTCATCCAAATCGACATAGGTTAGACCTTTGGTTTTAAATAAAGCCTTAGCAATGGTTGATTTTCCCGAACCCATGTATCCTAGTAAAAAAAGCATAATTTTAATTTAATTGACAAAAGTAAAAATTGTTAAAAATAAACCTTAAATATAAAGGATAAATAAAATAAATAAGTCTATATTTGCACCCTCAAAATTCTGAGCAATATTTTGTGTAGAATTTGACCTGGTAGCTCAGCTGGTAGAGCATCTCCCTTTTAAGGAGAGGGTCATGGGTTCGAGCCCCATCCAGGTCACAACGTGAGTTGTATGGGCGAGAAGTTTATCCCGAACTCGTTTCGGGAAGCCCCATCCAGGTCACAACGTGAGTTGTATGGGCGAGAAGTTTATCCCGAACTTGTTTCGGGAAGCCCCATCCAGGTCACAACGTGAGTTGTATGGCGAGAAGTTTATCCCGAACTTGATTCGGGAAGCCAATTCAAAGTCACAAAAATCCACTAGCGTGATTGGTGGTCTAATCGATTTTAAGATTAGAATGAAATCATGAGATTTCCAATGGTATTGGAAAATCGACCTGGTAGCTCAGCTGGTAGAGCATCTCCCTTTTAAGGAGAGGGTCATGGGTTCGAGCCCCATCCAGGTCACAACGTGAGTTGTATGGGCGAGAAGTTTATCCCGAACTTGATTCGGGAAGCCCCATCCAGGTCACAACGTGAGTTGTATGGGCGAGAAGTTTATCCCGAACTTGATTCGGGAAGCCCCATCCAGGTCACAACGTGAGTTGTATGGAGAGAAGCTTTTCCCGAACTTGAATTGGGAAAACCTCATCCAAGTCACAAAAAACCCACTGGCTTGACTGGTGGTCTCAAGAGCTCCTTAATCAATTAGAGATTTTGAGTTACCCAATACAAATTGGGTATTTGAGCCCAGGTGCTGGAATTGGTAGACAGGCATGGTTGAGGGCCATGTGTCCATTAGGGCGTGCGGGTTCGACTCCCGCTCTGGGCACTTTTAATGCTTACAAAGCATTGATTAATACCTTTTTAATTCTATCTCTCTAACTTTTATTCCAAATTTAATTTGAAAAGCAAAGATTTTGTTTCCTTTAGGCGCATCATTAAATTGATCACTAAAACATTGGAATTGTTTAGGCTCAAGACCATTTTTGCTTGATTACGTGTACTGCTTATAATAGTAACCTGAGTTCGATTATTATAATATTGATATTCAGATAATTACATTAGAATTATAGAATTTTATCACCCTGAGCGGAGAAGGGTGCTTTTTTATCTACAATTTTTGTCTGGCTTCGACTGCACTCAGCATGACATAGGCAAAACATTGATATTCTGTATTTTATAACCAAAATATTAATCGAACTCAGGTTTATACCATTTATAACTTGAAATTACCCTAACAAATCGCTCTTATTTCCTTTCTACTGCAACATAAAAAGAAACCGTAACTATGGATATGCTTTATTTTTCTGTATTGTGTAAAGAAAAAAATAATCAATTTCTTTATCAGTAATTTCAAATCATAAATGTAGTAGCCAAACCGTTTTGTATTTAGTAGATGCCAAATCATGTTTTTATTGGGTTTGCTTTTTGGTGTTTCTTCTTTTGATCAAGATATCTCCATCAGAAAATTCCATCCAAGCAAAATCATACACGATGTGGTATCGTTTTCCTTGTGCATTTTCAAAAAATCCTGTCATGTATCTTATGTTAAAATTCTTTTTGTCAATTAGGTCTCTTGATACTTTTTTTTGTGTGGCATTTTTTCCCATGATTTCAAGCAGAATGCTTCTGTTTCTATGCAAGATGCTATCCGTTTTTTCTGTGGCTTTTTTCGTTACCTCCCTTAGTTTACGATGGTAGTAAGATTTACATTTTTCTGAACAGAATAGTTTATCACTTCTTCCTTTGATGGCTTTTTTACAGATTTTGCAATTCCTTTTATTCATATCGGTAGTTATTAGTGTTGGAACCGTTACAACACGACTAATATAATAATTTATTGATATTGTTGGATTTATAAGTTTATTTTTAATCAAAAATTTGTACAAAATGCCTGTAATTATTTTTAACCCAAGAAAAAATAGTCAACGGATCAAGGTTTTTATCCCTTATAAGAATTTTGATCATCGAAAGGCTGTTAAGGCGATGCCTACGAGTTTTTATCATTATCACCAACGGTTGTGGAGTGTTTTAAATACCAAAGAGAATAAAAAGCAGCTTTTGACAATAGTGGGTAAGGACTATGTTGTCAAAGATTTGGACAAGGTGAAAGCTGTGGAATTTTTTCCATTAAATGAAGCGCAATGTGTTGTATTACAAGCCTTGGAACAAAAGTTGATTTTGAAAGCTTATAGCCCAAGTACGATTAAGACTTATAAGTCCCAATTCACACAATTTTTATCCTTTTTTAAGAAAAGTGATATTGCAACCCTCACTAAAGCGGAGATTGAACAATACCTCTATCATCTTATTACAACTTATAATATTTCGCATACGAAGCAGAACCAAATGATAAACGCTATCAAAGCGTATTATGAGCACGTGCTTGGACAAGAACGTACGTTTTATAATGTGCAAAGGCCTAAAAAGCCACAAAACATACCCGGAGTCTTGAGTAAGCAGGAAGTAAAACGCATTATAAATCAGCCTAATAACATTAAGCATAAAGCCATGTTGTACACCATATATGCTGCGGGATTGAGGTCTGGAGAGCTTATAAAAATCAGGTTAGAGGATATTCATTCCAAAGATGGTTACATCTTTATAAAGGCAGCTAAAGGAAAGAAGGACAGGCAAACCTTACTTTCGCCGACTTTGCTGAATCTATTAAGGCAATACTATAAAGTGCATCGTCCTAGTTATTGGTTGTTTGAAGGGCAAGATGGCGAGCAGTACAGTAAATCCAGCCTTGCAAAAGTATTTAGACGAGCTGCCAAAGAGAGTGGTATTTGCCAGTGGGCAACCTTGCATACACTTCGGCATAGCTTCGCCACTCACCTTGTCCAAGATGGTGTGAATTTGCGCATTATACAAAGCTTGCTAGGGCATAACAGTACAAAAACCACAGAGATTTATACCCATATTAGCGATGGCATGCGAAAAAATATTGAAAGTCCTTTGGAAAGTCTTTGATTTTGGATTAATTTTGCTTTGGTTTTATCTTTTTGAAAAAGTGCTTTAAGGTAAGGCCATAATCGATATATAAGCCACTAATGGTTTATATACTAATGTTAGGCACAA
>JAUIFC010000308.1 GCA_030429455.1 Bacteroidia bacterium
CGCTATTGCTGCTATTACTATAAAACATCTAATCATTAGTCTTGGTTTTTGGTTCGTCCATAAATGCGGTAAAATCGACCTTCCATTGTCCATCTTCTCTGACGAAAATAGCAACAAATCGTATGGCTCTGGAAATCGTTTCTTCGGTATTCATGAGGTTAAACGTTTCGGTTTGTCTGTGTAAATACATAACTTTATGTTCGGCAATAGGAATAAAATCTATGGTTTGCACATCGCTGTCAATGGCCCTGTTTCCTTCGTCATACCATTGTTTTACCAGTGGCAAAAACTCGTCTCTTTCACGAACTTTATCTGTCAGCATTGCCCAGTTCTTATAGTTTTTTGAAAACATATTTTCGTAAGCTTCCCAACCTTCATTTGCTAGAATTAAAGGCAATTGAGTCTTAATATTTTCGATTTCCTTTTTGTCTTTTTCAGAAATTTGATACGTCTTATTTTGTTTATCACAACCAATGAGCAAAAAACAGAAGCATATAAAAAAGAGGTGTAGGGATTTGAAAGTAGTTGTCATTTCAATTCATTTATATTTAGATGACTTTTTTATAAATAGCTTTAGAAAAAACAAACCAGGTTTTCCCTTGATCTGTGGTGCCTTCAACTAGATGTGTAAAACTGTCATTTGAAATGTCTTTATAAGTTAGCTTAAACCATAATGATTTGCCATTGTCTATCTTAAAAGGTACATCTGAATCTAAATTTGTAAAAACGATTTCCTCATCTTTTAGCTCACCAAAATAAATATCCATGACGCCAAATTCCTTATCCATGGCAGATAGTTTAAAGGACTTGATTCGAGAATCATAACCGATGTAAGTGCTCATATTTATTTCTCCTGAAGCAGTTAAATACTTCACATTTTCATTCACAAACTTGCCTTCAAAAAAAGTTGAAATTTTTGAAGTTGTTCTTCCTATAAATTCCCAATCTTGATTTGTATTTAGTTTGTAATTTTCGACAGTCCAATTTCCCGTTAAGGCATTAAAAGGTTTCATTTGATCGACTTGTGCATTTAAAAGAAATGGACAACCTAACACAAAGACAATTAAGCAAATAAGTAATAGTTTTCTGGATTCCATGACAAGACTATTTATGTTAGTTTTTAAAATATACAGACAGGTCCACATAATCTATAATGGCCTTTGTATTGGTCAAAATATCAGCGCCAATAATGCCATCTACTTTTGGGACTCCAAGGCTTTCAAAAGCATTGTTTACATGATCGAGATTCAGCAACATTAGATCAATGTTTTTTAACTGAAATCCACTTAATTCAAGCATATTATGAGATGAGGATTTCATTTGCATACGAGTTCCTCCAGCACCAGCAGCTTGCCGTTCGGAAGATTCTGATTGCATTTTAAATTTCTTCTCATTCTTTATTTCTATGACCGTTCCAGTCGCGCCAGTGTCCAGAATAAAATTTCCTTCACCCCCATTCAAAATTCCTGAAATGTGTAAATGTCCCGTAGGCATTTTTTTGAGCTCTAGCTTTGTATAACCTGCTTTTAGTAAATAATTATTGAGATCCAAATTGTCTTGAGCATTGGTTATTTGAATGGATAACAGAATACATAAACATATTCCTGCAAATTTTACTGTTTTCATTTTGGTTGTGTTTGGTTGATGATTATGATTTGATGTCGAAACTAAAAAAGACTCGAATAACAAGGGTTCTGATTATTGCGAAAACGGGATTCCGAACCTATTTTCAGGACATTTATTAGATTTTATCAATTACTGCATGTCA
>JAUIFC010000149.1 GCA_030429455.1 Bacteroidia bacterium
TCAAGCAATTTCAAAAGCTTGTGCGGCAGATAAGGCGCTCAACAAGCAAGTGATGGATATGATTAAGTAGAACATTCTAAGCGTAAAATATTGAAAATCCTGACAATACCATGTCGGGATTTTTTTATAAATTTTGTTGATAACCTATATTATAAACCTATCTTATTTAAATCGTTTAAAAAACAATTGTTTTTAATTTTGTAAAAAATTATAATCCCATGAATGAAAATATTGAAAGAGTAAAATGTTTGATTATTGGCTCAGGTCCTGCTGGTTATACGGCGGCAATTTATGCTGCTAGAGCCGATTTAAAACCAGTTTTATATACAGGAATGGAACCTGGTGGTCAACTTACGACGACAACAGAAGTTGAAAACTTTCCAGGATATCCAAATGGGATTGATGGCCCGTCAATGATGGAAGAACTCAAAGCTCAAGCAGAACGTTTTGAAACAGATGTGCGCATTGGTATGGCAACAAAAACCGAATTAAGTACCGAAGAAGGTGGCATACATCGTGTTTTAATTGATAATAAAACCTGGATAGAAGCCGAAAGTATCATAATTTCTACAGGAGCATCAGCAAAATATTTAGGTTTGCCAAGTGAACAACGATTAAGAGGTGGCGGCGTGTCCGCTTGTGCTGTTTGTGATGGTTTCTTTTACAAAGGTCAAGACGTTGCCATAGTTGGTGGTGGCGATACAGCAGCAGAAGAAGCTACTTATTTGGCTAAAATATGTAATAAAGTTACGATGTTGGTAAGAAAAGACCACATGAAAGCCTCAAAAGCCATGCAACACCGGGTTACGAATACACAAAATATCGATTTAAGATACAACACAGAAATAGATGAAGTTCTTGGCGACATGGTTGTTGATGGCTTGAGAATGGTAAATAATCAAACAGGTGAAAAAGAAGAAATTAAAATCACAGGTTTGTTTATTGCTATTGGACATAAACCAAATACAGATATTTTTAAAGGTCAAATAGATATGGACGATGTTGGTTATATCAAGACTGAAGGAAAATCGACCAAAACAAATATCCCAGGTGTTTTTGCAAGTGGAGATGCACAGGATAAGGAATACCGTCAAGCAGTTACTGCAGCAGGAACTGGCTGTATGGCTGCGTTGGATGCAGAGCGTTATTTAGCTTCAGTAGAATCTGTAAACGAAGTTGCAGAGGAAGCTTAAATTTATTAAAATTTAAAAACAAATAAACCTGATGGATTTTGAACGCTATCAGGTTTTTTTATAGCTTATAGCATTTGTAATTTCAAGTTATAAACAGTCTTATAACCACGATGAAGAACAAAAAGCATGTTTGGAAAGTCAGAGGCTTAATTTATGGCTTCGTATTATTTATAGGCTTACATCTGGTTTATCCCTTAATTATCGGTGAAGATATTTCAACTGAAAACTTATTTCCAATTCTTATTTTATTTTTAGTCATTGGACTACTTTATGGGTATATCGAGAAATGGATTTATATGTATTTCAATAAAAAAGAACACCAATAAAACGATTAAATTTCAATCTCTTTATCCAATATAACTTTGATTGGTAAATAAAATATTTCATTTCTTACCTTATCAGAAAGACGCATAAAATCTTTTTCAGTTGTTAGAATTGGTTGTTTCAAACCATTAAATTTTGCGATTTCTTTAGTGGTGAAATTATGATGATCTGGAAAGTTGAAATGTTCAAAACTTTTTTGTTTTTCATTTAAAAATTTGAGCACTGGTTTAGGATTTGCAATACCAGTAATCAGGTAAAAGTTGTCGAAATCTTTTAAATAAACAGATTGATTTTTAGCATAAACCTTATCGGAATATTCAATTTTTGAAAATAAAACCTTCTGTCGTTTTTTTGGTTTAATGTGTTGAATGCAATTATTTTTTTCTTCATTGCTTAAATGTTCTGGGCATTTGGTAACCACAATGGTCTGCGCCCGTTTTGCACCAGACCTAGATTCTCTCAACCAACCTACTGGCAAAATATAATCTTTAAAATAGGGACTTTTATATGTCGTTAAAAGGATATAATGATGCGCTTTTACCTTTCGATGCTGAAATGCATCATCCAACAAAATAAGATTGGTTTCAGGGTAAGTCTGAAGAATCGTTTTTATGCCTTTTGTGCGGTCTGCTTCGACAAAGACTTTAGTATCATTAAATTTCTTTTTAAACTGAAGAGGCTCATCTCCTACTTCGGCAACGGTCATTGTTGGCTGAACTTCAACACAACCTTTGGTTTTACGCTTGTACCCACGACTTAAAACAGCAATCTTGTATTCATTCGAATACCTTCTGATCAAATATTCAATCATAGGCGATTTTCCAGTACCGCCAACACTCAGGTTTCCAACACATATGGTTTTTACTGGTGGTTCATAAGACTTGAAATAACCGGCATCGTAACACCAATTTCTTAGGCTCACTATAATATGATACAGCAACGAAAAAGGAAACAAAAGCCATTTTAAATAGAGCATGAATTGGAGTCTAAATCTTTTGGTAATAAAAATAATCAAATCGACTTGTGCGAAAGTATAATTTTTAATTTTACAATAAAATCAATTCATTTATGAAGATTAGAGAATTTACACATCATTTGTACAATTATGCCCCTCTAGATTATGCCGAAGATTTTGATAATGTAGGGTTAATTATTGGAGATGCCGAAGAAGAAATTAAAGGCGTTTTGGTAAGCCTAGATGCTACCGAAGAAGTTGTTGAAGAAGCAATTACAGAAAATTGCAATTTAATCCTTTGTTTTCATCCGATTATATTTTCAGGAATTAAGTCCTTAAATCCAACCAATTACGTTAACAAAAGCGTGATTAAAGCTATAAAAAACGATATAGCAATTTATGCCATTCATACAGCTTTGGACAATGCGATGCATGGCGTAAATGCCATGATTTGTCATAAATTGGGATTGAAAAAATCAAAAATATTAATCCCTCAAAAAGGAACAATCAAAAAACTAACCACTTATGTTCCTGTGGATAAAGCCGACTATTTACGTGAAAAGTTGTTTGAAGCAGGCGCTGGACATATTGGCAACTATTCCAATTGCAGTTTTAATACCGAAGGTTTAGGCAGTTATAAAGGAAATGAACAATCTAATCCGGTTTATGGCGAAAAAGGAAAAACGCATTTTGAAAAAGAAATTCAACTGAACATAACTTTTGCTAAACATCTAGAAACTAAAGTGTTAAAAGCATTGTTTACCAATCATCCTTATGAAGAAGTGGCTTACGAAATCGAAACATTGGAAAACAAAAATCAAAATATAGGTTTAGGAATGCTAGGGAGTTTTGAACAACCTCTATCGGAAATCGAATTTTTGGAAAAACTTAAAAAGGTCTTTAAAACACCAGTCATTCGCCATTCCAACAGACTCGGCAAACCTATTGAAAATGTCGCTGTTTTAGGTGGAAGTGGTGCTTTTGCGATTCCTAATGCTATTGGAAAAAATGCTGATGCTTTTGTCACGGCAGATTTGAAATACCATGATTTTTTTAAAGCTGAAGAAAAGATACTTTTAGCAGATATTGGTCATTTTGAAAGCGAACAATATACAAAAGACTTATTATTTAGTTTTATTAATGAAAAATTCGCTAATTTTGCAATCATTTTATCAAAAACAAAAACAAATCCAGTTCATTATTATTAATTATGACAAAAAAGAAAGAAACTAGCGTAGAACAGAAACTAAGAGCTTTATACGATTTACAGCTTGTTGATTCGAGAATTGATGAGATAAAAAACATGAGAGGAGAACTTCCTCTTGAAGTTCAAGACCTTGAAGATGAAGTAGCTGGTTTATCAACTAGACTTGAAAAAATGGAAGCTTCTATAGAAGAAATTGATGTTAGTATCAAGTCTAAAAAATTGTTCATTACAGAAACTGAAGACCGCATCAAAAAATACAAAAAGCAACAAGAAAAGGTAAGAAACAACAGAGAGTACGATGCACTTTCTAAAGAGATTGAATACCAAGAACTTGAAATAGAGTTAGCTGAAAAACACATCCGTGAATTCTATGCTCAAACCGAACATAAAAAAGAAACTCTAGAAGAAACCAAATCTACTTTGGATGATAAAAAAGTTCATCTAGACCATAAGAAAACAGAGTTATTAGATATCTTAAAAGATACTGAAAAAGAAGAAAAAGCCCTTGCTGAGGAATCAGAAAATATCAAGTCCAATATCGAAGACAGACTTGTAAAGGCGTACACAAGAATAAGAAACAATGTAAAGAATGGCTTGGCAGTGGTTACAATCGAGAGAGGTGCTTCTGGTGGTTCGTTTTTTACAATTCCTCCACAAGTACAAGTAGAAATTGCTGCACGAAGAAAAATCTTGACAGACGAACATAGTGGAAGAATCCTTGTAGATCAGGAATTAGCAAGAGAAGAAGAAGAAAGAATGCATAAGATTTTTCAAAACATGTAGTCTTTGTTCTCAACTTATATTCTTAAGCCATTTCTTACACGAAATGGCTTTTTTGTTGTTAAGATGTTATCCTTTTCCTAGGATTATGGAGTTCATTATTGTTTAAAATTTGTTATTTAACATTATTATAAAATCTGAGACTCTATTTAAATTTTACATTTGATTAAAATTAGATAAATGAAAAAATTAATCATTGCCTTACTCGTTTGCAACTTTACGCTGGCTTGTAACACTACTACGACAAAAAAGGTTTTTAAGGACACAGTTGATTATAAAGCCAAGGGATACGAATTTGCATATTTTGCAAGTGGATGTTTTTGGTGTGTAGAGGCCATTTACGAGAAAGTAAATGGTGTTAAAGAAGTCATTTCCGGTTATTCTGGCGGTCATACAGAAAACCCTACTTACGAAGCGAGCAACACAGGAAAGACAGGTCATGCAGAAGCAGTTAAAGTAATTTACGACCCTAGTATTGTATCGTTTAAAACCTTAGTCGATGTCTATTTCAATTCTCAAAACGTCACTCAAGTGAATGGACAAGGACCAGATAGAGGCAGCCAATACAGGTCCATTATATTTTATAGTAATGCTGAAGAAAAAGAAATAATTGATAATGCGATTAAGCTATTGCAACCAAACTATTCACAACCAATTGCCGCAGAGGTAACAGCTTTTGAAAAATTTTGGTATGCCGAAGAATACCATCAGGATTATAAGAAAAAACATCCTAATCATCCATATATCAAAAATGTTTCTAATCCTCGTTTCGAAAAGTTTAAAGCAAAAATGCCTGAGGTATTAAAAAAATAATGGATTTTAGAAAACCATTAGCCTTACAATTATACCTAGCGTTTTTGGTTTTTTATTCCAAATCAGAATGATTTAAAAAATCCCAAGCTGTTTTATCAACAGCTATTTTTTTTCCAATAATTTTAGAATATTCCACTGGATGTATTCCATGACCTTTTGGCTTTTTAGCTTCTAAATCTTCAAACCTTAAGATATGGCCTTTTTTTAAGTCTTTATTTACTGCTAAGGATTTTTCGAAAATAAGCTTTAGATGTTGGTAATTGGCATTCGAATTTTTATCAATTGGATGTTTTAAAGCCTTAGTAATCATGTGAGTATAATTCACTAAGTCCTTAACTTGATCTATAGTTAAAGACGATGAGCTGTCAGGGCCAAACTGCTCCTTTGAAAAGGCAACATGAAATTCGAGGATTTCAGCGCCTAAAGATGCAGCAGCTAAACATGCAGCTAATGCTCCAGAGTGGTCAGAAAACCCGACTGGTATGTCGTATCTTTTTTTTAACTCTTTAATGACATTTAAACCGTAATTTTCTGGTTGAGTGGGATAAGATGTGGTGCATTGTAAAACTGAAACTTCGACTTGCTTTTCTTTTAAGAATAAAATAGATTTATCCAATTCTTCAAACGAACTCATTCCTGATGAGAGAATGACAGGTTTTCGAGTTTGCGCTATTTTCTCGAGTAACAAAAAGTTATTTACTTCACCAGAGCCGATTTTATAGCGTTTCACTCCTATTTCTTCTAACCAATCTACAGCTAGATTACTAAACGGCGAAGCCATAAATTCGATACCGACATCATCACAATGTTGTTTTAAAGATTTCCATTGCTCCAAAGTAAATCCCATCCGCTGCCAATAGTCGAATCTGGTTTCATCTTGTTGACTAAATTTTATTCTAAACGGTTCATATACACTACTTTCAGCCTTTGCGATATGCAATTGAAATTTTATAGCACTTACTCCCGTTTTGACAAAAGCATCGATATAAGCATGTGCCATGCCTAAACTACCATCGTGCGCCTGACCAATTTCAGCTATTGTAAACATGAAATTAAAATATTTATAATGAAATAAATATAAGTAAAAAAGTTATGATTGATAAATGGTATTAAGTATTAAAATTTTATTTTTAAAACTTTATTCGAACAATTGAAAAAGAGAAAAATATGTGTTGTCGTTACTGCAAGGCCTTCCTATAGCCGAGTGAAATCTGTTCTTACAGCCATCAAAAAGCATCATGAATTGGAATTACAATTGGTTGTGGCCGCTTCTGCACTTTTATCCAGATATGGCTCTGCTGTAGAATTTATAGAAAAGGACGGTTTTCAAATTGATGCTAAAGTCTTTAGCGTTTTAGAAGGTGAAAATACAACGGCCGCAGCCAAAACTACAGGATTAGGAATCATTGAATTATCCAGTGTTTTTCAAAATTTAAACCCAGATATTGTAGTAAGTATTGCCGATAGGTTTGAGACGATGTCTACAGCTATTGCAGCCTCTTATCTCAATATTCCATTAGCACACTTGCAAGGTGGAGAAGTTACTGGAAATATAGATGAAAAAGTGCGTCATGCCATAACCAAACTTTCTGATTATCACTTGGTATCATCGGAAGATGCTTATCAACGCGTGCTAAATCTAGGAGAAGAAAAAGATTCTATATTCAATACGGGTTGTCCATCTATAGATTTGGCAGTGGATATAAAAAACAAGGTTGAATTGTCTTTCGATCCTTATAAAAAATATGGAGGTGTTGGAAAAGAGCCTGATTATAGAAATGCTTATGTCGTCGTGATGCAACACCCCAATACCACTCAAATTGAAGAAAGTAGAACTCATATTGAAAACACACTACATGCCATTGATCATCTTCAAATTCCGACATTTTGGTTTTGGCCAAATATAGATGCTGGCGCCGATGGTACTTCAACAGGTATAAGAGCATATCGCGAATACCATAAATTAGAACATGTACACTTCTTTAAAAACATGGCGAGCGAAGATTTTCTGGAGTTAATTTATTTTTCAAAATGCCTGATTGGAAATTCAAGTGTTGGTATAAGAGAAGCTTCTTATTTAGCTGTACCTGTGGTGAATATAGGCGATCGTCAATTTAGAAGGCTAAGAGCGAAAAACGTGAAAGATGTCGAGCATGATTCCGAAGAAATAAGAGAAGCAATTCAATTTCAGATGAGTCAAAATTATAAGTCTTCCTCAATTTATGGTAAAGGAAATTCAGGTGAAAAGATTGCTTATATTTTAGCAAAAGTCAAATTGAAATTTCACAAAACAATCACCTACTAATTCTGTTATTCACTTAATAGACCGTAAGATTGTTTGGCTATTTCCAATTCTTCATTCGTTGGAATTACTAATATTTTGACTTTAGCATCATCTGAACTGATATCTGAAATACCGTTTTGTAAATTTTCATTTTTAGCAGTATTCAATTTAATGCCTAAATATTGCATTTCTTGACATACCATTTGACGAATTATACTGCTGTTCTCTCCAATTCCAGCTGTAAAAACAATGGCATCAACGCCGTTAAGTACAGAAGCGTAGGCGCCTATAAATTTTTTGATTCGGTAAGCATTCATATCCAAAGCAAGCTGACAATGTTTGTCTCCAGATTTGGCTTTTTCTTGAATATCTCTTAAGTCATAATATCCAGTTAAACCGAACATTCCACTTTGTTTTTGAATGACATTATTGACTTCTTGAGGCGAATATCCTAATTGATCAATGAGATAAAAAATCACAGATTGGTCGATGTCTCCTGATCGTGTTCCCATAATCAAACCATTAGAAGGTCCAAACCCCAAAGAGTGGTCCAAAGCAATTCCATCTTTTATAGCCGTTATGCTACATCCATTTCCTAAGTGAATCGTAATCAATTTGCGCGATGGCCATTTATGTTCACTAAGAAAAGAAATCGCTTGCTCGCAGACAAACTTATGACTTGTGCCGTGAAAGCCGTATACTCTGATGTCATGTTCGACAAAAAATGAATTTGGAATAGCATATCTGAAGGCTTTCTCAGGCATTTCTTGAAAAAAAGCAGTATCAAAAACTCCTAGTTGTTTAGCTTTTGGGAATATTTTTTCGGCAACTTCAATTCCAATAAGATTATTTGGATTGTGCAGAGGCGCTAATACTGAAAGTGATTTTATTTTTTCTTTAATTTCATCTGTAATTTCCACAGTACCTGAAAAATCTTTACCACCATGTACAACTCTGTGTCCTACAGCATGAATCTCATTAATGTTATTAATAACTCCAAATTCAGCATGCATTAAAAACCGATTCATTTCAGATAACCCTTTTTCATGATTTTCGATAGGAAGTTCTGCGGTAATTTTTTCTTCAGACTTTTTATAAGTAATTTTTGAAATGCTTTCACCGATACGTTCAATCAATCCGCTTGCCTTTACAATCTCCGATGGCATATCAATCAATTGGTATTTTATGGACGAACTCCCAGAATTTATAACTAAAATATTCATAACTATTGACCTTGTGCTTGAATTGCTGTGATAATAACGGTGTTAAAAATATCATCTACTGTACATCCTCTACTCAAATCATTTACAGGTTTATTTAAACCTTGAAGCATTGGACCTATGGCGATTGCGCCTGTTTCACGCTGTACCGCTTTGTAAGTGTTGTTTCCTGTATTCAAATCTGGAAAAATAAGTACAGTGGCTTGACCTGCAACTTTGGAGTTTGGCATTTTGCTTTTTCCGACATTCATATCTACAGCTGCATCATATTGAATAGGGCCTTCGATATTCAAATCTGGTCTTTTTTGTTTTACAATTTCAGTAGCAAGTCTAACTTTTTCGACATCAGCTCCTTTTCCAGATGTTCCAGAAGAATAGGATAGCATGGCTACTTTTGGTTCGATTCCAAAAGCAAGACTCGATTCTGCCGAAGATATGGCAATCTCTGCCAATTGTTCTGCATTTGGATTTGGGTTGATGGCACAATCGCCAAAGACAGATACGCGATCTTCCAAACACATGAAAAACACAGAAGACACAACGGAAACATAGGGTTTCATCTTTACAAATTGTAATGCTGGTTTAATGGTATGTTGGGTTGTG
>JAUIFC010000150.1 GCA_030429455.1 Bacteroidia bacterium
TTCATTTTTTTGGAATCAGTTTTTATTAGCCAAATCTCAATCCAATTATGTAGAGGTGTACCTTTTGGATGCTAAAACTGATAACACAGAAAAAATCATGATAAGAAATACCTTGTCAAATTTATTATCGCAGCTTCCAGAAGCGGTTCAAGTACATCGCTCGTACATTGTTAATATAGATAAAATTGAAAAATTGACTGGTAATGTCCGAAAAGGTGGGTGTACAATCTTTTGCTATCCTGAGCAAGTTCCTGTTTCTCCTAAACACTTTAAGGCGCTAAAAAGTGGTTTGAACATTTAATCACAGTTCATTCCAAATGCCAGTTGAAAACACATTTCGCATTGAAACGTTTTGGATTTAGGTCTGTTGTAAAGGGCAGTTGACATTTTGTTGCTCAATTAGATTTATTGTTTTAAATTTAATTATCAAATTGATTTTATGAGATCATTTTACCTGTCTTTGTTCATCTTGGTTTTTACGTTTTCTTTTGGACAAGAAGAAAATACAACTGGAACCAAAACTGAACAAAATGAAACGATTCAAAAAAGTGAATCTCTTCACGAAAAACAAAGACGAAACGAAGTTAGCTTTGAGTTTCTTGGTCTTGTTGACGGCAGGTCAATTTTTGGATATGAACGCTCTTTTGGAGACCATTGGTCTGCAAAAATTGGAGGTGGTTCAAAATCTAAGGAAGGACTTTTTAATATTTCGGGAATCGATAGAGAAAGGTTAAAAACAGGAGATATAAACTACAGTGGTTTTTCATTTTATTTAGAAGGACGTTATTATCTTGAAAAATTTCAACATGGAAGAGCGATTGGCTTTTATTTCGGACTTTATGCAAAAAACACGTCATTTCAATCCGATATAGATGGAACCTATATTAATAGCGCTGGAGAGGATTTTAATTTTCTATTCGACACAGACATCTCCGTATTTTCAGCAGGATTTATGCTTGGGTACAAACTGCCTGTTGGCAAAAGATTTGCCTTTGATTTTCTAATAGCTGGACCTGGTACAGCAAAGTATGGTTTTGATATAAAAAATAAATCGGATCCTCTACCTGATGAATTTTTTGATGACCTAAATGATGCATTAGAAGAACTCGGATTATTAGACCTTATAAATTCTGATTTTGATTTTACAATTAAAGATAGCCGAAGTGCTTTCAATACAGTTAACTTTAGATATGCTATTAGCCTAACTTATAATTTTTAAAGATGAAGAAGTTTTTACTCTTATTTTTTATGCTTTCTTGTATTGGTGTAAATGCTCAAAACGACACGATAGCCCTGAAGAATGGCAATGTGCTTTTTGGCGAGATAAAAAAAATACGCGCAGGAGTGCTCAGCATGGAGACGCCATTTAGTGATAGTGATTTTTCGATCACATTTTCTGAAGTAATAGAAATAAAAATTGAAAGAATGTGTTTTCTTGTTTTAACTGGCGGACGAAGACTGACGGGCTATGTAAGATCAGAAAAGCAAGGAGAATTTGTTTTAACCTTGGAGGATGGGAAAAAAGAAAGTATTCCTATTCAAAATATTGCAATATTAAACGAGTTAAAAGGCGAGTTTTGGGACCGCTTTAAAGGAAACATAGACTTTAGTTATAATATCACCAAGGCCAATAATGCAAAGCAATTTAATATTGGTGGTGGATTGTCTTATCGAGGGCCCGAATGGATGTCTTCCATCATGATATCGTCTTTAAATTCAAGACAAGATGGAGCCAACGACATAACTAGAACAGATATCGATGGAGATTTTATAAGGATGTTGCCTAAAAAATTATATTTACTTGCAAACATAAGTTATCTGTCAAATGTTGAACAAGCCTTGGATTCGAGGTATGCGCTAAGGGTTGGTGCTGGTAGGTTTTTGGCAATTACCACAAAGTTAGCTTGGGGAATAAATGTGGGATTAAACTTCAATTTAGAACGATTTTCAGATTTAACACCAAATCGACAATCTACAGAATTTTATATCGGTTCAGAATTAAATATGTTTGACATTCAAGATCTGAACCTCTATAGCACCATAAGCATTTTTCCAGGAATAACAGAAAGTAGACGTTGGAGAACGGATTATTCCATCAATTTAACTTGGGATTTGCCTTATGACTTTTATTTCAAATCCAGTTTGCAATTTAATTACGACAATCAAGCTGCTGCAACAGGAAGCGATTTTGACTATGTCTTCACTACTGGTATTGGTTGGAGTTTTGATTAAACACTACTAAACTTACTTTTGCTCGTTAGCTGTTTTTTTGGAATATTCTGGCTTCAATCTTATCCCTAGAATTTCAATTTAAGCCCATAAACTTCATAATTGTCACAAAACATTCATGATCAGCACTTTAATTTGTGAGGATTTGAAAACCTGTTTTTGTTTGCATAAAAAATAAAATTTATCATGAACACATTAGTAATTATTTTATTCAGTTTAAGTACACTATTTACAACCCCAACTTCTGTAAATCCAGAACGAGAAGAGATGTTAGACAAGATGTTTACCTTATTAGAGGAAAATGTCGCCAATCCGCAATGGTTAGAAACCGAATCCTTCATCGCCTTTAAAAAGGAACTGTATTCCGAAAAAGTTTTGAAGATGAACGAACAAGACTTTTTAGACTTTTTTAGATCAAAACGACACAGTCTTGATTTTTCTCATTTTGATTTGCATTCAGCTGCTTTAATCAAAAAAATAGAAGCCGAAACGGGTGATAAACCGGTTATGAGTTGGAAACCCATAAACAAAGACATCGCTTACCTAAATGTCAGGACTTTTGTTACAGATGGTGCGCCTATGCAAAAAATCATTTCAGAAATCGGAACCGATACCTACAAACATCTGATTATTGATTTGCGTGATAATGGTGGT
This sequence comes from Bacteroidia bacterium, assembly GCA_030429455.1. Classification (GTDB taxonomy): domain Bacteria; phylum Bacteroidota; class Bacteroidia; order Flavobacteriales; family Flavobacteriaceae; genus Psychroflexus. Next base: position 2,884 of record JAUIFC010000150.1, read on the forward strand.
GGAAGTTTGGATGCGCCGGTATTACTCGGTCGTTTTTTGACACAACAGCCAATTGACGCTGGCGTATACCTTACTAGAAAATGGTTTGACAAATACGGCAGGGCTGCAAATACAGAAGATATTTCAAAAATGCCCTACCTTCAAGACTTTACTTACCAAGGCATAGGAAAAATGTATCAAGAAGAGGAAGCATTCAGAATGGTTTTACCACCTCATAACCAGCCAGTTTTCAAAGGAAAAGTATATGTAATTCTTAACAGCAACACGGGAAGCGCCTGCGAACCGCTTGTAGATTTATTACAAAAAAAGAACATAGCGACTTTAGTTGGACCACCTTCTGCTGGTCAAATGTTAAGTGGTAGTTGGTTTAAAGTTGACGAAACTTATAAAGTCTTTATTCCGATTTCGGATTACCAGACCGCAGATGGAGATCGATTAGACCAAAAAGGAGTGATACCTGAGCACAAAGTGCCATCGGAAAACACATTAGATTACGTTTTAGAGGAGTTAATAGGTAATTCATCTAAATGATTGTGATATTCGTTAAACATTTTATCTTTCCTAATTCAAGAGAAAATACATAAAAAGGCGAGTTTTAAATTTCAAAGGAGTTAGCGAATCCTAGTTAAACAGTATTTTTCTTTTAAGAATACCAAGAGCTTTAAGATAAAAGGTCTTGGTATTTTTTATTTATTATACATTTGTTGCTTTAAGAATTCAAACAACAATGCATAAGGTTTACGATTGTGTAGTCGTCGGTGGTGGAGCCAGTGGTTTTTTCTTTTCCATCAACTATGCAGAGAATCATCCTGAACATTCGGTGTTGATTTTAGAAAAATCGAAAAATGTTCTTCAAAAAGTTAAAATTTCTGGCGGAGGAAGATGCAATGTGACGCATGCCGAATTTGAACCTAAACCTTTAACGACACATTATCCCAGAGGAGAAAAAGAATTGATAGGCCCTTTTCATCAGTTTATGACGGGCGATATGATGGCGTGGTTGGAAGAACATGGTGTACAGTTGAAAATTGAAGACGATGGTCGAATATTTCCGGTTTCGGATAGTTCGCAGACCATCATCGATTGTTTTCAATCGGAGGTTGAAAAATCTGGGGTTGAAGTCAAAACTTCAGAAAATGTATTGAGTTTCTATTATCAAGATGAGGTATGGACGATTAGAACTAAAAACAATGCTTTTAAAGCTCGTCAGTTAGTCATTTCCACAGGGAGCAGTAAAAAAATATGGGACGAGCTTACCCGATTGGGGCATAAGATCGTGTCGCCTGTTCCGTCATTATTTACTTTTAACATCGATTTTCCGCAATTGACCAAGCTTCAGGGTTTGAGTTTAGAAACGCATATTAAGCTCTACAAAGACCAAACCTGTAAGGAATTTATGATGGAGTCTGAAGGTGCAACATTAATTACCCATTGGGGTTTAAGTGGCCCTTGCGTATTAAAATTATCAGCTTGGGGCGCTATTGAACTAAATGCTATCAATTACCATTGTTTTATCCACGTAAATTGGTTGAACAATTATTCTGAAAGTGACATCATTTTTCAGCTAAACGAATTAAAAAGAGATTCGGCCAAAAAGAAAATTGCCAATCAAGTGTTATTTGATTTACCAAAACGATTTTGGCATTTCATAATAGACGAATCACGAATCAACCCAAACAAAAATTGGGCAGATCTTTCCAAAAAAGATACATTAAACCTAGTTGAAAATCTTACGCGCTTTACACTTGAAGTCAACGGTAAAAGCACCTTTAAAGAAGAGTTTGTTACAGCAGGCGGTGTGGACTTGAAAGAGATTGATTTCAAAACCTTTAGCAGTAAAAAATCGCCTCAATTGAAAATCATAGGCGAAGCTCTAAATATCGATGCGATTACTGGTGGATTTAATTTTCAGAATGCTTGGACAAGTGCTTTTATCGCGGCAAAGTCCGAGTTTTTTTAAACCATTAAGGAGTTAAGTATCATTAAGAGTCTTAATAACTTAACTTAGCTTCATGCCTTAATGGTTCAAAAAAAATAATGTCTACTCTTTTATAATTTCCAATAAACCTTTTAAAATCTCATCATCCTCATCCAATAAATGGTCTTTGATTTTTATGTCCGGTATTACGCCTTTTCCATTATCGGTTCCACTCATGCGTTCTATTTTTCCCTTGGCTACATCGACACTTATGCCTGTGTTAGGCAATGGATAATTGTAAATTGAGGCGTACAAATTAGGAAATTCTCCTGTTTCTTCGCCTACAATGGTTCCAAAACCATAATCTTGAATTTGAGCAGCCGTCACAGTCGATTGCGAATAGGATAATCGATTAACGAGCACATAGACTTTTCCGTTATAGCGTTTTTCCTTAGGTTGAGGTAATATTGCTTCGTGGTCAAATGCTTCAATGCCGTCATCATAGGACAAAATCTTCTTCCAGTAAGCTTGCGTCGTGTCTTTGGTTTTTCGGGTGTTTTCTTTTAAAAAGGAACTTATTTTGATTTTAAAATTCGAATTCCATTTAAATGGTTTATCTGCGAAATAAGAGACCAAATAATTACCGAAAGGCTCGTCGCCGCCTGAATGGTTTCTTAAGTCAACTATGAGATTTTTAGTTTTATTCTTGTTTATTTCAACAAAAGACGAATCTATGAATTTTTTATACTCGTCAAGATTACCTCCAAATGCGCCAGGGTGCAAGTAAGCGGTTTTTGGATAAAATGTTAAATATCGACTGTTATCCACGATTTCATCACGTTTCATTTCGTAATCATCAATCACTTTTATGGCATTAAGTTCTAGTTTAACTAGTTTTCGGTTGGAGCTTATTTCAACTTCAAATCTATTTTGTTCACCAAAGGCCAGCCAATAGTATCTTGGTAAGCTAAAACCTTCAATCTGTGCCAATTTAAAATACGAACGTTCTGCTGATATCAAGGATGAAATTTCAGCGATAATTTCAGAAATTGTTTTACCATTAATGCTTAACAATTCATCACCAACTTGTATGTCAGGACGATTTGACCAATTTTTTCTAATCAAGGCTTTATTATTTTCAATCGCAACTTCCAATGGAAATAATGTTCCTCCAGATTCTGCATAATTGAAGTAGGATTGTACAGGAAATGGGATTCGAGTGTGGGCATTATTCGCCTTTGCTGTTACTTTTTGAAATAGTCTAAAAACTTCAAGCTTTGTAAAACTGTCCTTTGAAATTTCATTTTTCACGTTTTGAAAGTTTTGATCAAATTCTTTTTTAGTCGTATATGCAAAAAGATTAAGATGCGCTTGCTCCAAAGATGTTTTTAAATAATCTAAGTCGGACAAGATGTCTTTTTTTGAAAAGTCTTGTGCAGAAATCTGTAAACAAGGGAACATAAATGTCAAAGCAAAAATCGTATTGATTTTGACAAAATCTTTAATTTGAATTAGCAACATGAGTTATTTTTTTTGGACAAAAATAGACACAAAAAAAGGTATAATCGACCGATAGCTTCTATTCGGACGTATTTTTTAGTTTCTTAAGGTATTGACTTGGAGTTAGTTCTGTAAATTTCTTAAAAATATGGTTAAAAGTAGATTTTGAATTAAAACCGCTTTCAAAGGCATGCCCAAGTAAGGACATTTTTTCAGCACCAGAAGATTGTAATCTTGCTTTAAAGGTTTCAACTCTGTATGAATTTACAAGATCGTAAAAGTTTTTTTTACAATTTTGATTGATTTTATAAGACAATTCTTTGGGTTTTATATCAAGCAAATCTGCCAGAGTGGATAGGTTGAGTTCTGGATTCAAATGTGGTTTTTTTTGTTCCATGAGTTGTTTTAATTCAGCAAGAAATTTTTCGTCTTTTTCAATTGGACTTGAGGTAGATTTTTTTTCAAAAGGCTTTAATTGAATGACTTCTCTTTCTTTCTGAATGTAAGCTTTAAATCCCAACCAACATGTTACCATCGAAAGCATAACAAAATTGGGCAGGAAGTAATATTCTCTTAAACTCCTATCGAATACAAATCGATCAATTTCTGTTAGGATTTTCCAGTAAATAAAATAACCAGCAAAAAAAAGGATTGGAATGCGTAACCAACGATATGAAAGGTGTTCAATTTTTGAATAATACTCTTTAAGCCTGTCTCTGTATTTAATTAGAATGGACAGCGAAATGAAACTATAAATCAAAATTGAAATTACACCGAGCCATTGTTCTGTTAAATAAACATAAGATGCAACAGGCATTTCATCTAAGTATAAACCATCTGAACCAATTCTGTAAATGGCTGTTCTATAAAATATAAACTCGAGCAAAAAAGGTACAAAATGGATGAAATGTTTTCTTTTAAATCTAAAACTTGGTGTTGTTATACATTTGGTGTAAAAATACAAGCATGGTCCTATGCCATACAACATTTCCATCTGAATATACCTGAAAACGTAAAGGAGGTCGTAGTCTTTCAATACATTTACAACAACTATGTTTATCGGAATAAGCGCATAAAAGAATATAAGTAAAGCTAAAAAAGTATTGCCTAAACGTCTTGGTTTTTTTAATAGAATTAAGCCACTGAAAACAATAGCTTGAAAACCAAACACACAAATAATGGTAAATAAAACAGAATTAGAAGAAATCATTGGTTTTCAATACGGGTAATAAATTTAATAATAATCGTAACATACAAAACTTGAAAATTATTTTTAATTTTCCGATTTGATGAAAGACAACAATCTTATTTAATTTTAGTTTCAACTTATCAATGGACAATTATACCAAACAATTAGAACGAGAAAACCTTCAACTTAAAGAAGAGATTAACCGTTTAAAATCCAATTCGGAACAAAAACAAAAAGTAAAAAAGGGCTTCGTAAAATTTTTGGGGTTAACATTTGCGGGCAAACGCCTTAAGAAAAGTATTTACTTGGTTTTGAGTCAATACAATCAAGAACGATTTGTAAGCAGAGAAGCACTTTCAGATTTGCTAGCCAGTATTGTATATCGGCTCACAAGAATTGGGGTGTTTACAGTAGTTGTTGCTCTTCTTCCTTTTATTTTGTTAATTCAGCAAAACCTCTTGCTTAAACAGCAAAACGAAAAAATTCAAGATCAAAATTACCTAGCAGAAGCTTCAAGACGATCCACACAAATGTTTATCATGGGCGATGTGTTGTCCGATATCAATCAGGAACGCAATAAAAGTAGTGTGCTTTCTGCACCACTGATAGGCAGAATCGCAAGCTTAAGCCTAGCGATGAAACCCTATCGCTATTTTATGGAAGGAGAACTTATCGAAAAACCCTTAAGTCCGGAGCGTGGGCAATTATTGCTTACCATTTCGAAAAGCAATTTAAGACAACTTCAATTATCGGACGAAATTTTTCAGATTAGCGATTTTACTTATGCAGAATTGTCCAATGTTACGTTTAGAAGTGCTTATCTAAAGGATATCGATTTGGCCTACGCTCAACTGAATTTTGCTAATATGGAAAATACAAATTTGAGGAATGCTTCTCTGGCAAATGCCAATCTTTACCACACAGATTTTATCGATGCGGATTTGGGTTTTGTAGATTTTAGAATGGCTAACCTTACTGGCGCAAATCTGATGTATGCTAGGGTTATAGATGCCGATTTTACCAATGCCATTTTGGACAGTGTAAAAGTTCATCGCATGGATTGGTTAGATTATATTAAAAACGATTTAAAGCTAAATGGCGCTCAAGAATTGCACGACACGTATAAAATTGATAGCATTTACGCCATAGATTTGGATAGAAAAGTCCCTACATTATTAAAGAAATCACTTTTTTAAGAGAACATAAACAGAACTTCTTTTTTGCAGAATTAGAATTACATTATTTTCGACCTCAATTTTACCATTATGGAACAAAATCATCTGATTAATTACATAAAGAATGTATTGGAAAACCTTCCTTCTGATTGGCTCGATTTAACAACACATCGCTTAGATATTTATAATGAAGAAAAAGCAAAAGTTGAGTTTATTGAAGAGTTTGAAAAGCTTTATCAGGCAAATATTTTCGATAAAAAATCTTTAGCTAGCCTTCCAACAGCATATGACTATATCCGTTTAGGACATCCGTTATCCAGCGTTTTAGAGTGGGTAATAGCAAAACTCAATGGAGTGCAAGCACAACAAGTCAAAGCTTTTTCTTCTAAAACAATGCCTATTTTGGCAGTGTTAAGAACAAATAAATTACGAGGATTAAAAACACAACTTGTTTGTGCAGGAAATTTGCCAGACACTTTTGATGTAGAGGTTTTAAGACAAGTGTATGGATATGATTTTGAATTGAAAACAGGAGAGCCACTTCCAATATTCATTTATTCCAAGAAGGATTGGTCTTCGAGGCAAAGGATCACCTCCTTTTATCATATTTTCAAAGAAGGAATACTGT
>JAUIFC010000151.1 GCA_030429455.1 Bacteroidia bacterium
TGTGAACAGCACCAGAAACCATTCCGTCTGCAATACCTTTATAAACCATCATCGTTCCAAAATAAGACACATCTTGTATCAAATCTTCAGCGACTTCGATGGTTAATCCTTTGTGTTTTCTAAGTTCGTAGAGGGTTTGTGCAAAATCTTCTAAATAACCCGATTCTAAAGGATTTATGGTATATATTTTTTCAAAATTCATTTTTAAGCCAAGCCTCGAAGCTCTTTCTCTTATCTTATCTTCATTGCCAAGTAGAGTTAAGTCTACAAAATCCATTAAAGATAATTTTGATGCGGCTGTAATTATTCTGTCGTCTTCTCCTTCTGGTAAAACGATATGTTTTGGTTGTATTTTTGCTCTTTTCAACAAATTATATTGAAACATTCTAGGAGTAATCCCTTCATGTTTAAAGCTTATTAATTTGTCTGAAAGTTTTTCTACTTCACAGTATTTTTCAAAGGTATTAATCGCCAATTGGATTTTTTCATCATTTTCAGCATACATGTGCGTTCGCATATTTCCAATTTTGTTGGCAACTTCGAATGTGCCATCTTCAACAGAAAGGATAGGAATAATGTATTTGAGGCCTTCGATAAGTTTAATAATCGATTGATCAGGAACTAATCCTCCTGTGAGTACAATGCCTGAAATTTGTGGATAATTTCTCGAAATATTGGCTTGCAATGCGCCTAAAATAATTTCCGAACGATCGCCAGGTGTAATGATTAAACAGTCTTGTTCCAAATAGTTAAGGTAATTTTCCAATTGCATTGCTCCAACTTTAAAACTTGTACTTTGGTTGTTCATTAAGTCTTCGCCAAAAAGGATTTTTGCACCAATAGTTTTTGAAATTTCTTTTAAAGTTGGATTTTTTAGACTAGAAATCAGAGGGATAGCATTTACAACAACATCGGCATCTACATTACTCTTTACTTCTTTTACAATGATATCGACATTTTTCTGCTGAACCTTGTTGGCAATTACAGCAGAAACTTTTACACCTTTGTCATCGTAAGAATCGTAAGCCAAATGCATGGCACTTATAAACTCTTTCAAATTTTTTCCAACACCACTTGTCACAATTACGGTAGGCAAGCCTAAATTTTTGGCGATATAAACATTCACATCAAGTTCTATCGACACACCTTCGCCAGAGAAATCGGTACCTTCAACCAACATGAAATCATTTCGCTCTTCAAGCGCTTTATATTTTTCGATAATGGTATCTATGATTTCTCCATCTTCATTAGAATTAAGTTTGTTAATAAATTCTGGACGTGTATAGGCATAACATTCTTCGTAATCGACTTTTAAACCAAAATGTGTCAGAATGGTATTTATATGATTATCTCTATTACCACTGGCATTATAATCTATAATAGGTCTAAAATAGCCGACTTTCGGCGTCTTTGAGAGCAACATTTTCATCAAACCAAGAGCAACAATAGATTTTCCGCTGTTGGGTTCGCTGGTAGCGATATATATTCCTTTGTTCATGACAACAAATATTTTTAATCGTAATTGCAAAGTTGTATTTTTAAAGGGAAATAGAGAAGAACAGAAAATTAAATTTCACCCAAATTATATGATAGCAGTCATATTCTATTATATATTTTAAATTTGAATTTAAATACATAGGTGTGAAAATAAAATTGCTTCAAATAGGCAGAACAAAAACAAAAGAAATTGATCGTTTAATTGAAGATTATAGACATAGGCTACAACATTTCGTTCAGTTTGAAATTATAAGTTTACCGGATATAAAAAATACCAAAACCCTCAGTGAACATCAACAGAAAACAAAGGAATCTGAGTTATTTCGAAAACAAATTTCAACATCAGATTGGATTGTTTTATTGGATGAAAAAGGAAAAAATCTCACTTCCAGAGGATTTTCAAAGTTTTATCAAAATAAAATGAATTCTGGAATAAAAACCCTTTGTTTTTTAATCGGTGGGCCATATGGATTTGCAGACGAGATTTATAAATGTGCACACCAGAAAATTTCATTATCCTCGATGACATTCACTCACGAAATGGTAAGGTTGTTTTTTATTGAACAAACGTATCGCGCTTATGCGATATTAAATAATTTGCCTTATCATCATGATTAGCAATGGTTTAAATTTTTATTTTGAGGTGATGAGTTTCGAGTTTATACGCTTATGAGTATGTGTTTACAGGTTTGTTTTGATGTTGAATTTTAAACCATTTCGGTATATCAAAGGTATAAAAAAGCATCTTCAAGATGTTCAATTCGTGTTCCAAGTTTATTTGAGATTATGGCGATTATATCAAACCTAACTTCATAATCTAAGTCATTTTTATTTATGTAATGATCCACTGCTTCGACCAAATTTTTAATTTGTGTTTTTTTGACAAAATCCTGTGGGTCACCAAAATCAGGTGTGCTTCGGGTTTTCACTTCGACAGCAACAAGTGTATCCTTATGCAGTGCAATAATATCAACTTCAAACTTTTTGTGTCGGTAGTTTTTTGCTAAAATCGCATAGCCTTTTTGCTGCAATAAATTAAGTGCTAATTCTTCTCCTTTTTTTCCAAGTTTGTTATGTTCAGCCATTGTTAAAAGTATTCAAGGGATACCTTATGATCTTCAACTTCTAATTTTACCTTTCGCCCAAATACCAAAGCTAAATTTTCTTGCAAATGTCCAGCAGGGAAACCATAAGCAACGGGAATATTTAAAGCTTTGGTGTAAAACTCAATGATCTCGTTGGCCGATTTGCCAAACCGAATAGCATTATCATTCATCCTGGACATTCCTCCAACGATTAACCCATTAATTTCTGATAAAATCCCATTTCGGTATAAATTAAGCATCATTCTGTCGATGTGGTAAAGGTATTCATCTAAATCTTCAATAAAAAGGATTTTGTTTTTAAATGATGGTAACCCGTTTGTTCCAAGAACAGAATAAATCACCGATAAATTTCCACCGATGAGTTGACCTTTTACACTTCTTTTAACATACTTTTTGGTTGAAGAATAACAAATATTTAAAGGTTCTTGAAAAATACATTGCTTTAAACTTGTTTGCGTTTGCTTTGATTTATTCGGTAAATCCACAGGCATATCGGCATGAATACTTGCTATACCGAGTTGTTGAAGCTTGAGATGCAATGCCGTGACGTCCGAATAACCGATTATCCATTTTGGATTACGCAGTAATGATTCAAAATTAATACTATCCAAAATTCTTGCTGTACCATAACCACCTTTAGCCATCCAAATTGCTTTGATGTCTAGATCATCCAATTGTCGTTGAAGGTCCTCTGCCCTATCTTGATCAGTACCTCCAAATTGATGGTTTTGCTTTCCAATAGTACTTCCTAAAACCACTTGCAATCCCCAAGATTTCAACAACTTAATTGAATATTCAAGTTGATGTTCTTCAACAAATCTAGCTGTACAGACAATAGCTATTTTGTCTTCCTTTCGTATATGTTTTGGAATAAGCATGAATCGAAATTAGCTACACCCACAATGACTTCCACCGCAAGATTTCTTTGCTTTTTTTGGAAAAAAGAATGTTTTAATCAGAATATAAACAGCTCCTGAAAAGCTTAAAAACACCAATATTTCTTGAAGAACATCCATTATTTTAATAATTGAAATGCGATTAAAGACACAATATACGCAAAAATTGACATGGACACGAGTTGAATCAAAGGCCATTTCCAAGTATTGGTTTCTTTTTTTACAATGGCCAAAGTACTCATGCATTGCATGGCAAAAGCATAAAACAATAATAAACTGATACCACTTGCAAAATTATAGATCTTTTCGCCAGTTATGGCGTTGACCTCTTTATTCATTTTATTTTTTATGGTATCCTCATCTTCACTTCCGACACTATAAATTGTGGCCAAAGTTCCTACAAAAACTTCTCTTGCTGCAAAGGATGTAATAATGGCTATGCCAATTTTCCAATCGTATCCAAGTGGTTGAACAATAGGCTCAATCGCTTTACCCATATAACCAATAAAGGAATGTCTTAACTTAAAAGACTCGATTCTAGTTTGATAATCGTCATCCGATAAATCTAGACTTTGCGCTGTAATTTCATTATTAACGTACTGTTCTGCATTCGAAAATTTATCATTTGGTCCATAACTGGCAAGCACCCAAAGGATTATCGAAATCGCAAAAATGATTTTACCAGCATCTACAACGAAAGACTTTGTGTTATCATACACCGTAAAAAACACATTTTTTAATATCGGTGGCTTGTAATCTGGCATTTCTACAACGAAATAAGATTGAGCTTTTGTTTTTATAACCTTATGAAGAACCCATGCAGAAACAACTGCTACCACAAATCCTAGCACATAAAGAAACAACAACACGAGACCTTGATAATTGAATACTCCAAAGAACGTTTCGTTGGGAATAACAAGCGAGATAATAATTAAATAAACTGGTAATCTGGCAGAACATGTCGTAAAAGGTATCACCAAAATAGTAATAAGGCGTTCTTTCCAATTTTCAATATTTCTACTTGCCATGACTGCTGGTATGGCACATGCCGTTCCTGACACTAGTGGAACGATGCTCTTACCGCTTAAACCAAATTTTTTCATGATTCTATCGGTAAGAAAAACAACTCGACTCATGTAACCGCTTTCTTCCAAAATTCCAATAAACAAAAACAAAAAAGCAATTTGTGGAATAAAGATGACCACTCCACCTATTCCAGGAATAACACCTTCTGTAATTAATCTTGTAAATTGACCATCGGGCAATAATGCAGAAATCCACTCACTTAATTGAGCAAAGCTTTCATCTATTAAATCCATCGGATAACTGGCAAAAGTAAAAATAGCTTGAAAAATGAGTAATAAAATACATGCAAAAATCACATAGCCCCAAACTCTATCCATCAAAACTCTATCTAATCTTGCTCTTAGACCAGTCGCCTGTTTAATATCTTTAGTCAAGGTCTTTTTTAAAGTATCGTTTATGAAGGAATACCTTGCGATGATTTCTTTTTGTTGAAGACGTTTTAATTCTAGATTACTTTTAATCCGAAAATCTTCTAATTGACTTTGGATTGTATTTTTTTCATCTTCATTGGCATACAAATTCTGACTTAAGATTAACCAGAGTTTATAAATATTCTTTTGTGGAAATTTTTCTTTTAACCCGCCAAAGTAGTTTTTATCGACTCTTGAAGCATTTGTACAAGGCTCAATTGAAAGATTTTTATAGTTTGCAATTAATTCCTTTAACTCATTAAATCCTGAGTTTTTTCTAGCACTAATAAGTGCAATTTTTGTTTTAAGCCTTTGTTCAAGTTGCTTAATGTCCAGACTTATGCCTTTTTTGTGCATATTGTCAGACATATTAATGGCGAGGATACATGGTAATCCTAAGTCTTTTATTTGTGTAAATACCAGTAAGTTGCGCTTTAAATTGTCAATATCGGCTATGACTACAACGACATCTGGATAATTTTCACCTTTATCATTTACAAGTATTTCTACGGCAACTTCTTCATCCAAAGAATTTGTATTAAGACTATATAAACCAGGAAGGTCTAAAATATTAACTTTTACTCCACCCTCAAGTTTTAGTTGCCCAACTTTCTTTTCGACAGTAATGCCTGGGTAATTACCAACCTTATGGTTCAGTCCTGTTAACTTATTAAAAACTGAAGTCTTACCCGTATTTGGGTTACCTATAAGTGCAACCTTTATTTGACTCATATAGTCGTTTGAATAGGTTTTACATATACTAATTTTGCTGTGTCCCTTCTAATGGCAAGAAACGTATCGTTGATGTTAAGATATAAAGGGTCTTTGAATTTTGAAAGTTTTAATACTTCTACTGTATTACCTGGTAAACACCCCATTTCCAATAGTTTAAGCGGAATAATCTCGGTTGAAACGTCTTCAATAGTAGCCTTTTCTCCACTTTTTAAGTCAGCAATACTTAACATATGCTATTTAGATTTATTACAAATAACAAAAGTAAGAAAAGAATACCTTAGGCTTAGCCATTTATTGATTTTTTGTGAAAGCTTACATCAAATTTTTATAATCCCAACGCCTTAATTCCTCCAAACTTACATAATCGAGTACTTTTTGATGACAAGCCTCAAGATTAAGATACACAGGAAAACCAGCTTCTTTACATCTTAACCAAACACCCATGCAAATACACCACCAGTCACCAGCTTTCAACCCTGGAAATTGCCATTGTGGTTTAGGGGTGATTAAATCGTTTCCTCTACTTTGGTTATAAGCCAAAAATTCGTCAGTCATTTGGGCTGCAATAATATGTAATCCTGGATCCCGCTGATCATATCCGCAAAACCCATCTCTGAGAAAACCAGTTAAAGGATTTAATGAGCAAGATTTTAATTCCGTTCCAAGGACATTTTTTTCCATAATTTTCTTTAGATGCTGTTGATGCTTTTGTTGCTTTTGATGCTGTTGATACTATTGATTCTGTTGATACTATTGATACTTTTGTTGCTTTAGATTCTTTTGATTCTGTTTTTTTTGAATTTCTACATTAGTAAATTACTTCATTGATACATAAGTAAATTGCTAAATTGCTACATTGACACATTATACTATTGCTACATTTACAAATTGCCACATTACCTCATTATCCATCTAACTTTTCATTGCATTTGCTGTTAGTTTGGTCGTTAAATTTCTTGACATAAACCTTCCTAGGAATACTAAAAACTTGTTCATTCCACCATGAATGGCAACAGGATTTTTTTTAAACATATGATCTAAACCAAATTTTGCGACTTCCGCAGAAGATGGGAGTTTCATGGATTTGAGCATTTTGAGATTTGTCATGTCCGCTTGATCAAAAAATTCGGTCATTGTTGGGCCTGGACATAATGCTGAAACTACAACTCCTTCATCCTTCCATTCATGTGCCACTGCTTGACTTAATGCCAAAACATAATGTTTTGTTGCAAAATAGGTTGCCATCATCGGTCCAGGTTGAAACGCAGCTGTAGAGGCTACATTTAATATATACCCAGATTTTCGTCTTATCATCTGCTGGCTAATGAAATACATCAAATCTGTCAAAACTTTGATGTTAAGATCGATCATGTTCCGAAGTTTGCCAATATCTGCTTGATCAAAACGGGCATAATCACCAAAACCTGCATTATTAATCAACACTTCAATTTGAAGTTTTTCTTCAGATAAGAATTTTATGAGATCTTCTACAGCATTTTTTTCTGTTAAATCTTTAGCGAAAGTTTTTACTCTTACATTGCTTAAGGTTCTTTTCAAATCTATAAGCAAATTTTCACGTCTTGCTACAACAACCAAATTGTAATCTAATGCTGCAAGTTGTTTAGCAAATTCTCTTCCTATACCAGAAGAAGCACCTGTAATCAATGCCGTTTTTCTCATTTGTAACCTAATTTGTTTCTTACTCTGTTTAAGACCTCGTTGGCAACTTTCTCTGCTCTAGCTTCACCAGCTCTTAATGTTTCTTCTACTTTTTGAGGATTTTCAATTAAATCGTTAAATCTTTCTCTTTCGACTTTAAATTTTTCAATAATCAATTCGTAAAGGGCTTGTTTGGCGTGGCCATAACCAAAACCGCCAGCCAAATACTTACTTCTTAAATCTTCAATTTGAGCAGTATTTCCAAGGTAGGAATACAATGTAAACACATTACAGGTGTCAGGGTTTTTAGGCTCCTCTAATGGCGTACTATCTGTTTTAATGCCCATTATGGTTTTCCTTAACTTCTTATTTGGCAAGAAAATATTAATGGTATTCCCTTTTGATTTACTCATTTTTTCACCATCTGTTCCAATAATTAGCTGAGTATCTTCTTGAACTTTTGCTTCTGGAATTACAAATACATCGCCCATTTGCGCATGTAATCTGTTGGCAACATCTCTGGTCATTTCCAAATGTTGGAGTTGGTCTTTTCCCACAGGTACAATATGCGCATCGTACAATAAAATGTCGGCTGCCATGAGCATGGGATAAGTAAACAAACCTGAATTTACATCTTCAAGTCGGTCAGCTTTATCTTTAAAGGAATGTGCCAAGGTCAAGCGCTGGTATGGAAAAAAACAATTTAGGTACCAAGACAATTCTGTGACTTGAGGCACCCTACTTTGCCTATAAAAAACAGTTTTTGACGTATCTAGCCCGAATGCTAACCAGGCGGCTGCAGTATATAACGTATTCTCCTTTAATGTAGTACTATCTTTTATTTGTGTAAGCGAATGTAAATCTGCTATAAATAAAAAAGACTCGCTCTCAGGTTGATTTGAAAGCTGTATTGCTGGAATGATAGCACCTAATAGATTGCCCAAATGTGGTGTTCCCGTACTCTGAATACCCGTAAGAATTCTTGACATATACTTTTTTTTCAAAGATAAAATATTTGAATTCGAGAATCTATCTTTTTCACTAATTTTGATGCCTATGAAAGTTATAAAAAATTTATTGATTTTAATTTGGAGAGTTTGGTTTTACTTACTCATTTTCGTAAGCATCGTTATTCTTTTGCCTGTCCTTTTAATTTCCATTCTCAAAGAGTCTTGGTATCCTTTCTTTTTTAGACTTGCACGTATCTGGGCAAAAATCATTTTGTTCGGAATGGGTTTTATACCAACTATTGATTACGAAGAAAATATTTTTAAACACAAGAGCTATTTATTAGTTTCAAACCATGTGAGCATGATAGATATCATGATGATGCTGCATTTATCTAAAAATCCTTTTGTATTTGTAGGAAAAAAAGAGTTAGCTAAATTTCCTTTGTTTGGTTTTTTCTATAAACGCACTTGCATATTGGTTGATCGTGGAAATGCTTCCAGCCGACACTCTGTATTTCAACAAGCTCAGGAGCGTTTAAATAAGGGTTTGAGTGTTTGTATTTTTCCCGAAGGTGGTGTACCTGAAGATGAAAGTGTAGTTTTGGACAACTTTAGAGATGGAGCATTTAGATTGGCCATTAATCATCAAATCCCCATTATTCCTATAGTCTTCTACGATAATAAAGAAAAATTTTCTTACACTTTTTTTAGTGGAAGACCAGGTAAATTAAGAGCTAAAGTGTTGCCATTTGTAAAAACAGAAGGTTTAACTCTAAAGGATAAACGTCAACTAAATATTAAAGTTCGGTCTATTATTTTAGAAGAATTAACCTCATAATTCCGAATTTTATTTTTAGATATCTAATATAATTAGAGCAGTCTTAAAATACCAGATATGGATTAAAGGCTAAGTGGCATTCTATCTTTTGTCGCCTAATAGAGCAAAAT
>JAUIFC010000152.1 GCA_030429455.1 Bacteroidia bacterium
TTTTGCATAAAAAATATTAATTAATATTATTTAGCGGTTTTATTCATAATTTTCAAATTCAGTATTTACATAACCTAAAATCAGTAAAATAGAGTTTTATAAAAGAGCATGCTTGTTAGCTTGCTTATCTATTTTTTGATACTATTATAACTTTAAAACTAATGAGTTTTACGTTGTGCTAGGTGTAGGTTTGCTATGGCTTTATAGTTTTTTTGATGCTGTTAATCCCCTAAATCCCCAAAGGGGACTTTTTTAAGTACCATAAGACTTCGTTAAGTTTCAAATTGTCTAATTTTCAAATCTTCAAATTAACAATCTCACGCAAAGGTGCGGAGGCGCAAAGATTTTTTAGTTTTGGTGTCTTGTTGCTGTTGTTTCTTTTGATACTGTTGACTGCTATTGTGGCTATTGATCATATTGAAGCTAAAGGTCGTAAAGTATTTTCTCTAAAGTTTCTGGTACGTTTTATTAAAGAAAAATACAAAACCATAACACTGCTCTATTTTCAAATTAATACATTTTCAAATCTTCAAATTAATAATCTCACGCCAAGTCACCAAGGCGCTAAGGTTTTTCACTAAAGTTTCTGAAATGAGATCCAATAAGTCATCAATTCATGCTTTGCTAAGAAATAATGAACATCTTCAAATTGTCTAATTTTCAAATTTTCAAATTACTACATTGTTACATTGAAAAATTGCTAAATTAGTACATCAACAACTCCTCAATCTTCGCTTTTACCTTTTCGGTACTCGGAATCATGGTTTGTTCCAATGTGGAGTTTAAGGGAATAGCTGGCATATTCTCTGAGCCGATACACATGACTGGCGCATCTAAATGGGTAAAACACTTTTCCTGAATTTTCCCACTTAAAGCTCGGGCGAAGCTGTTATCCGAAGGTTCTTCTGTGACGACTAAACATTTTTTGCATTTTCTAACCGATTTGTAAATAGTTTCTTCATCTAACGGATATAGGGTTCTCAGGTCTATGATTTCGATGTTGTCACGCATTCCTAATTCGTTTGAGGCATTAATCGCCCAATGCACACCCATGCCATAAGTGATAATGCTTAAGGTTTCTTCACTTTCTTTAGGCCAGATTTCCTGCAACACCCAAGCCTTCCCAAAAGGTAAGACGTAATCTTCTGCAGGTTCAACGCTTGTTGCCCCTTTGGTGCCGGGTACTTTGCTCCAGTATAATCCTTTATGTTCAAAAATCACAACAGGGTTAGGGTCGTGGTATGCTGCTTTTAAGAGGCCTTTTAAGTCAGCGCCATTACTTGGATACGCAATTTTTAAACCTCTGATATTCGTCACTACACTTTCAACTGAAGAGGAATGGTAAGGGCCGCCACTTCCATATGCGCCAATCGGTACTCTTAATATCATCGATACAGGCCATTTGCCATTAGATAAATAACAGCTTCGACTTACCTCGGTAAACAACTGGTTCAGTCCAGGCCAAATGTAATCGGCAAATTGAACTTCTACAATGGGTTTTAAACCTACCGCTGACATGCCAGCCGTAGATCCTACAATAAAGGCTTCTTGGATTGGTGTGTTAAATACGCGATGGTCTCCAAATTTTTGGGCCAGTGTCGCCGCTTCACGAAATACACCGCCTAATCGACCACCGACATCTTGTCCGTATAATAAGCACTCAGGATGTTCGCGCATCAGTTCTTCAATGGCAAACAAGGCACAATCCACCATCACGACTTTTTCGGCACCTTCAGGGGAACGCGTTCCTGATTCTTCAGTAATTGGAGTAGGCGCGAAGGCATGCGTAAATAAGTCTTCTGGTTGAGGGTCTTCGGCTTGTAAAGCCTCTTCAAATTGAGATTGCACAAAAGTGCGGATGTTTTCTTCAATAGAAGTAATATCTTCTTTAGAATAGCCATTTTTCAGCATTAATTCGACAAATTTTGGATAAGGATCACGTTGCCTTGATTCTTCCAAATCGTCTCTGTAAAATTCCATGCGAACACCAGAGGTGTGATGATTTAATAATGGACATTTAGCATGCACTAAAAATGGTCGTCGTTCAGTTCTTACGGTTTCAATGACTTTGTTCAACGTTGAATAGGATTCTTCAAAATCTGTTCCATCAATCGTTACAGCTTCAATACCATGAAAGCCTTTGATGTAGTCAAATGCATTTTGAGCACGTGTTTCTTCGGCATTGGCAGAGATGTCCCACTCGTTATCTTGAATGACATAAATGATAGGCAATTGCTTTAAAGCTGCCATTTGAAAAGCCTCTGCGACTTCGCCTTCTGTAACTGAGGCATCGCCAAGAGAGCAAACTACAAGCCCCCTAACCCCCGAAGGGGGAATATCCTCGCCTAAACCCTCTTCTAAGGAAAGGGCTTTATTTTTCTCTTTGTATTGCATACCCATGGCGCAACCTGTGGCTGGTATGGCTTGCATTCCTGTAGCTGAACTTTGGTGAGGTATTTTGGGTTTGTCTTCGTCTCTTAAGCTTGGATGCGAATAATAGGTTCTGCCACCTGAAAATGGATCATCTTTTTTTGCTAACAACTGCAACATAACGTCTTTAGGTTGCATACCAATAGATAATAGCATCGCATCGTCTCGGTAATACGGATATACGTAATCTTGTGGTAGAAGTTGCATACCGACAGCCGTTTGAATGACTTCATGGCCTCGTGATGTTGCATGGACATACTTGGAAACCACTTTAAAGTTTTCTTCGTAGAGCTCCGCCATGGATTTGGCAGTGACGAGGTTTTTGAAGGCTTTTAGTATTATTTGTTTATTCATATTTATTTTTTTCTCGCAAAGGCGCAAAGGCGCAAAGATGTTTTTATAAATTATTTACTATTCTTGATATGCCGTTTTTAAAATAAGCTTCATTAAAATTTAATAATAACCCTAGTTTTAAATTTGTTAGTTTTAAGTAGGTTAATACCTGTTTTGAATGAACTGGAGCAATTTTTTCTACAGATTTCAATTCGATTAAGACTTTATTATTTACGATTAAATCTGCTCTAAAACCAAGTGGCAACGTCTTATCTTTCCATTTGATTTCTATTTTTTTCTGACGATCAATACTTAGATTTTTTGATTTTAATTCATGATAAAGAATTTCCTCATAAACCGATTCTAATAATCCAGGTCCCAATTCGAAATATATATCAAATGCTGTGTCTATTATGATTTTTGATAACTCATTTTCAGTCATAAGAAAAACTTCATAATATTTCTTTGCGCCTTTCCGTCTTTGCGTGAGATTTCCGAGTTTAATACGCTTCCATATAATCCGCAATTCGTCTTAAAAAACTACCTGCCAGATATCCGTCTACAATTCTGTGATCGAAAGATAAGGAGAGGTACATCATGGAACGAATTTCAATCGTATCGCCTTCTTCTCCTTCAATCACTTCTGCTCTTTTCTTGATTATGCCTGTGGCAAGTATTGCCGCTTCAGGTTGATTGATAATAGGTGTGCCCATCAAACTTCCAAAGGTACCTACGTTGGATATCGTGAATGTACTGTCTTTTGTTTCATCGCTAGAAAGTTTATTATCTCTTGCTTTTACAGCCAAGCTGTTGACTTCTTTCGCCAACTCTTCTAAATCTTTTTTATCCGAATTTTTAATGACAGGTACGATTAAATTTCCGCTGGGTAAAGCTGTTGCCATTCCAATATTAATTTCGTCTTTAACGATGATGTTTTTACCATCTAATGATGAATTTATTTTTGGGAAATCTTGTAATGCTTTGGTCACAGCCTGAATAAATAACGGTGTAAAGCTTAACTTTTGCCCCGTGTCTTTTAGAAATTGGTCTTTATTTGCCTTTCTCCAGTTGACCATATTGGTTAAATCTGCTTCAACATAAGCGGTAACATGTGGTGAGGTGTGTTTAGAATACACCATATGATCTGCAATCATTTGACGCATGCGGTCCATTGGTACAATTTCTCCTTTGCCTAAGTCGAATTTTAAATCTGGTACTTGAAATCCTTGAGGTGGAGTATGAACAGCTTGGGCAAATTGGGCTGGTCGACCGTCTTCAATGTATCTGAAGATGTCAGATTTACGTAGACGATCATTAGCTCCTGTAGCTGGAATTCTAGCCAACTCTTCATAACTGATGTGGTATTGTTTTGCTATATTTTCGACTAATGGCGAATAAAAAGAAGCCCCTCTTCCGTCTCCCCGACGCGGAGAAACTGACCATTTTTCGTCTTTGCCAGGGGAAGAAATGCCTCTTCTTCCATCTTTCTGAGGAGAAGAAATTTTGCTGTTTTGGGTCTGTTCGTTTGAGGAATCTGGGTGAGTAGTGGTTGCTGGTATAGTAGCCGCACTTTTGTTACCTTTCGGTAAAGCAATTTCTTGGTATTTTGCGATTGTAGCCCCAATTTTTACCACATCGTTTGGTTGATACAGGGTTTCAATCAAAAGTCCACCGCTAGGTGCAGGCACTTCGTTATCCACTTTGTCTGTTCCCACTTCGACTAAAATGTCACCTTCCTCAAATGTTTCACCTTCTTTAACAACCCAATTGAGAATGGTACCTTCAGTGATGCTTTCTCCCATTTTAGGGAGAACGAATGCTTTTATTTCAGTTGACTTATTAATATTATTTTGATCTTTCATAATTTTATTTCACGCCAAGCCGCTAAGGCACAAAGCATTTTTTATTAAGTTCCTTTCAAACTTTTGAATTCTTTTAAAGTGTGATAAAAATTTTCTTGCTGAGGTCTGTTTTTAGGAATTTCCCTTAAAGGTTCTATCTCTTCAAGGCTGTTATGACAATCTTTAGGCAGTTGTTGGTATAACTTCGTGCCAGCTGTTTTCCAGGCTATCATGTCATCGGAAACTTTTTTTATGATTTTTCCAGGATTACCCACAACTAAACTTCGTTCAGGAATAGTGGTTTCGGCTTTTACAAAGGCCAACGCTCCAATGATTGACTCCGTTCCAATTTCAGCTCCATCCATAATAACCGCATTCATGCCTATGAGGCAATTTTCACCCAAATTCGCCCCATGAATAATGGCACCATGTCCGACGTGTGCGCCTTTCTTTAGTACGATACTTTTACCTGGAAACATATGAACGGTACAGTTCTCTTGAACATTTACACCATCTTCTAAAATAATTTCACCCCAATCTCCTCGGATTGCTGCTCCAGGCCCAATGTAGCAGTCCTTGCCAATAATCACATTTCCAGTTACTGCCGCTAATGGATGTACGAAACTTGATTCGTGTATGACAGGGATGTGGTTTTTGAATTTGTAAATCATAAATTTCCGCTTTTGCGGAAATCTCGATCCGCTTTTTGATTTATTCTTGTTTTACTTAAATCTAGATTCCAATTTTGAGATAAATCTGTCCAATTTGGATTAATATCTTTGATTAAATCTAATTTCCATGCTCTATTCCATTTCTTGAATTGCCTTTCTCTAGTAGTAGCTGTTTTTGCATCTTCATATTCTTCTAAATACACAAGTTTATCACAATTATATCTTGCTGTAAAAGACTTAGGATATACCTTTAATTTATGCTCTTTTACACGTTCATAAATGTCATTCGTAACTCCTATATAGAGTACTTTGTTGTAGGTATTTGTCATAATGTAAACGCAATAAGACATAAAATTTTATTATCAGAATGATCAAAGCTCATTATTACGAGACATTCGCCTACGCGAATTTTTAGCTATAAGACGCCAACTTCTCCTTCGTAAATTCACTTAACACCAATTTGCCACTGATTTTAGCTCTTTCGATCAAGAGGTTGTCCCAGTCTTCGGTGCCTTTCCAAAACATGGCTTTCATGTGCTTCACGGCTTCTGGATTAAACTTACACAGTTGGGTTGCGAGTTCGTTTACGGCTACGTCAAGTTCTTCTGTGGTTTCGAATACATCTGCATACAAGCCTTTTTGTCTTGCCCATTCTGCATCAAAAAAGCGATTGGCGTTTATGGCGATTTGGGACATGGCGCTAATGCCCATTTTTCGTTCAACAGCAGGTCCAACCACAAAAGGACCGATGCCAACATTCAGTTCACTTAACTTAATGGATGCATACTTTGTCGCCATACAATAATCCATGGCAGAAGCTAAACCAACACCACCACCAACAGTTTTGCCTTGAATACGTCCTATAATGAATTTAGGGCATTTTCTCATGGCATTGATGACATTAGCAAAACCACTAAAGAACTGTTCACCAGTGTTTTCGTCGTTAATGGCTACCAATTCATTAAAACTGGCTCCAGCGCAAAATGCTCTGTCGCCACCAGATTTTAGAACGACCACAAGGACGTCTTGGTTATTTCCTATTTCAGTAATGGTATCAGCTAGTTTTGCCAAAATATGACCAGGTAAAGCGTTGCTTTTAGGGTGGAAAAATTCGATGGTTGCAATAGCGTTTTCAATCGAATAATGGACATAAGGTTGATCTGACATGGTAAAAATTTCAAACGTTTTCGTGATTTTGCAAAAGTAGGGATTAAGCCACCTTTCGACAAATTATTATTAAAACCTTAAACAAAAAAACCTTAAGCATAAGCTTAAGGTTTCAAGTCTTATTTATGTTCTATTTTTCTAAAACATTTCTCTGCCTGAAAAATGAAATGCACCTTCAATTTCTGCGTTTTCATCGCTATCACTACCGTGTACTGCATTTTCGCTTATCGATACAGCGTATTTTTTTCTAATCGTTCCTTCCGCTGCATCAGCTGGGTTAGTTGCTCCAATTAATGCTCTAAAATCTTCAACTGCATTGTCTTTTTCAAGGATTGCTGCGATTATCGGTCCTCTTGTCATGTATTCCACAAGTTCGCCGAAAAATGGTCTTTCCTTATGAATAGCGTAAAATGTTTGAGCATCGCTAGTTGTCATTTGTGTTTTTTTCAAGGCAACTATTCTAAAACCCGCTTCATTAATTTGGTTAAGTATTGCTCCAGTATAGCCTTTTTCTACAGCATCTGGTTTTAACATTGTAAATGTTCTTTGTCCTGACATGATTTTAATTTCTGAAATTTTTGCAAAAGTACATATATCTTTCGAAGTAGTTGTTTGATTAATGTTATTTATTCATTAAGTCAGGTTCTTGATGTACTATTTGAAATTCAAAAATGCTCTAAAAATGAATTAAAAAGCTCCTACACCAAATTATCAACATTTCATTTTCTATTTCGATTAGTGCAGGAGTTGTTTTTTATTTGGTCTAAAGTTATACTTTTCCAAAAGGGTTAATTGAAAATCAATCTATCGCGTTACCGTACCCGTTGGTAAAGATGCTGTATTTGGATTAAAGCTGTGTGCAGTAGGTGCTGTTTCATTTCCAGCGGTTGCCGCCAAAGGTTTGATTGCAAAAGGTGCAGGAGAATCGTCTGGTAATGGCTCTAATGAAATGACCACAGCTCGCCCTCTGACATCTAAAGGAAAAGTTTCACCTTCAGGCGCATTTAAAAAGAAATCTTCACCTGGTACAGGTGGACCTTGGTTAAATTCGCTACCGCTAAATCCTGTAAAATCATCTCTGTCTCCAAAATTTAAGAATCTTCCAGTACTTATAGGACCATTATCACCAACAACCCAACCTTCATAAATCCATCCAGAGTCTGCTGTTAATTCGGGTAGTATGAAATTTGCAGTTGGAGGCATTCCAGGAGCACCAAACCATACGCCATACTGGTCATTACCATTGTTAGGATTGCCTGGCATAGTTTCATCTGTAGGTGTTCTTAAAAAGAATGTTCCAGAAACATTAATTAAATCACCTATTAAACCAGTGTCAACACTTGCAGAATTCCCAGTAAAGTTACCTTGTAAAACTTTAGTAGGTGCTGGCGCAGGGTCTGGGTCATTAAGCGGTTCAATAGACAATACGAAAGCTGAAGCATTCGCTAATTGTGTAGCGTCTACCGCAAAATTCTGTGGAAAGATCACACTGGTAAATCTCCCTGTGGTAACGGGAGCACCATCAACAATAATCCAACCTTCGTATACAAAGTTATCTCCCAAAGCTTCAAGGCCACTAAGGTTAAGAGTTAACGTATCTAAGTTAGTACTGTTATCATCATCGCTATCGCAAGAAATTGCGAGAAAAGATAGGATTGTTAATCCAAAAAATAATTTTTTCATTTTATTCTAATTTTAAATTCGAGTCAAAATTAAAACCATGAAAAACATTGAAATGTTAGCTGGCTAACATTTAGGCAGAAAGTTTCAAAATAATTGTATTTCTGTGAAAATCAATTCGATTTTCTTCTTTAAATTGATTAAGAATTGAGTTCAATGTAGGTCTTGAAGTTCCTATGAGTGTAGCAATTTCTTTTTGAGTATAAGGATGATTGATGACTGTTTCTCCTTTGTTTATTGAAGGTTTTCCATAATCGTCAGCAAGTTCTTTTAAAAATTCTTCTACCCTTGTTTTAGCATCTTTGAATAAAAGTAACTCTAATCGTCGTTCAAGTTTTTTAATTCTAAAACCAATCAGTTTATATATCCTAAAGCTAAATGGTCTATTGTCTCGCATTAAATCGTGCATGGTTTCTACACCTACTGGGCAAATTGTAGTCTTATTGTCCATTGCCATTGCAAATTCGTTACGTTTGCCTTCTCCCAGAATGGCTTTTTCTCCAAATATTTCACCTTTAGCTAAAATGGCTTTCACTATTTCTTCTCCATCTTCTGTATAGTAGCCGAGTTTTACCTTTCCTTTATCAATTAAATAGACTTTATTTGAACTGTCTTCTTCAAAGTAAATATAGTCTTGTTTTTTGTAATTATTGAATTCATGCGTCGCCGTATGGGCTTTATATTTATGAGGGCAAAGCATTTTAAATAGATTTACATCTTCAAAAAACCACAACCTGTTCATTCGAATTTTCTAAAAGTTTAATTAATCACAAAATTAAGCATATAAGTTTAATAATATTTGACTGAAAGTTTTATGAATAAGATTATTTAAGTAATCAAATAGTTTAGGGTAACAAATTAAGATTTACATTCGCTATTGATAGTGCATAATGCCTAGACAAATTCAGACAATTATTTAAGTTTAAAATTCAATAACCTTAAACAATGCACAGAATGGGATAAAAGCGCCGTAAATTCACCTCTGAGTTTAAATCAAAAGCAGCTGTAGGAGCTTTAAAATAGCGTTACAGTTTATTAGAATTAGCAGAGCGTTTTGAGTTATGCCCAAGCCAAATAAGTTAATGGAAACAAGAATTTCTAGAAAAGGTCAAGGACGTTTTTGATAGATAGAAAGTCGCTTTCTACAAAGCTCATACAGT
>JAUIFC010000153.1 GCA_030429455.1 Bacteroidia bacterium
TTATTTTAGGGTATACGGGCGACTGGAATAACTGGAACACCAAAAACACCTCAATATCGCTAGATGCTGGTGTTCATATATTACGATTAAAAGTTACTCAAGGCGAATTTAACCTTGGCAGGATGACTTTTACTTACATTGGTCCAGAATGTCAAGAACCAGGCACAAATACAGGTCTCCCATTTGATTTTGAAACTACACCTATAACTGCAGATTTTAATAATTTTGATGGTGGAACAGGAACAGTCGAGCCAGTAACAGCTCCTCAAAGTACAGGGAATAATAGCACCAATTTAGCCAAAATCGTTAGAAATGGAGGACAACCTTGGGCAGGGGCATACTTAAATCTAAATGATGCTTTAAATTTTAGTTCAAAGAATTATATCACGCTTAAGATGTGGACAGATGCACCTATCGGTACACCAATGCAAATCAAGTTAGAACAACAAAGTGGTGGAGGTGCAGCAGAACTTGTTACAAATACTACTGTTTCTGGGCAATGGGAAACTTTAGTTTGGGATTTTTCTTCTCTAGGACAGAGCCTTTTTGACAAAATCGTATTTATGTTTGATATTGGAAGTGTTGGCGATGGTTCTCCTACATCTACATTTTATTTTGACGACGTCCAGCAGACAGAAACCTTAAATACTCAAAATTTTAATTTGGATAGATGGATTATTTATCCAAATCCAACAGAGGATATGATTTATTTAAAATCTAATGATGCGGTCAATACTATTACAAAAATTGAATTCTATTCGATGACAGGACAGAAAATAAAAGAAGAAACCAAAACTTTTGATAGTATAAATATAGAGTCATTTGACCATGGCATATACTTTATGAAAATATATGCCAACAATGCATTCGTAATCAAAAAGATAGTTAAGAAATAAACGTGCGCCTATGTTTTAATCAGAATAGAAAGGCTTTAGATTTTTACAATGACTTAGTTTGAATAATGACATAAAACTATTATTCAGAACAGCACTTTAATTGAAAAACTAAACATACAGTTTCAGGTCACTAATTGCTTTGAAATTGAAAACATAAACCAACAAAAAATGCCAGTTTACACTGGCATTTTCTAGTTTTATATGTGTTTACAACCTAAAGCTTAGCGCTTTTTACAGTTGTAACAATTCGTCCAGCTACTTTGTATGGATCGGCATTAGAAGCAGGTCTTCTGTCTTCTAACCATCCTTTCCAGCCTTTTTCAACTGTAATAATTGGAATACGGATAGAAGCACCTCTGTCTGAAACACCATAACTAAATTCGTGGATAGATTGTGTTTCGTGTTCTCCTGTTAAACGTTGGTCGTTAAACTCTCCGTAAACTGCAATGTGCTCTTCTACAACAGGTCGGAAAGCTTCACAAATTTTTTCATAAACTTCTCTACTACCGCAAGTTCTTAAAGTGGTATTAGAGAAGTTTGCGTGCATTCCAGAACCATTCCAGTCCATCTCTCTACCTAGTGGTTTTGGGTGGTATTCGATATAATAACCATAATCTTCTGTAAGACGATCTAATAAATAACGTGCAATCCAAATCTCGTCACCTGCTTTTTTTGCACCTTTGGCAAACAATTGGAATTCCCACTGTCCAGAAGCCACTTCTTGATTAATTCCTTCAAAGTTTAAACCAGCTTCTATACATAAATCAGCGTGCTCTTCAACCAATGCTCTGCCATGCGTATTTCGTCCTCCAACAGAACAGTAATATAAACCTTGAGGAGCAGGATAACCACCAACAGGGAAACCTAATGGTAACTGAGTTTTTTTATCCATGATAAAGTACTCTTGCTCAAATCCAAACCAAAAATCATCATCATCATCGTCTATGGTTGCACGACCATTAGATTCATGCGGAGTGCCGTCTGCATTCAAAACCTCTGTCATGACGAGATAGCCGTTTTCTCTTGCTGGGTCAGGGTAAATGGCCACCGGCTTAAGCAAACAATCGGAAGAACCTCCACTAGCTTGTCTTGTAGAACTTCCATCAAAAGACCATATTGGACAATCTTCTAGTTTTCCGCTAAAATCTTCTTCGATTTTAGTTTTACTTCTCATGTTTTGAGTTGGCTTATAACCATCAAGCCAAATGTACTCTAATTTAGATTTACTCATAATTAAGATTTTAATTCAAGCTGCAAATATCTTAGTTTTATATGTTTTTAACAAGAGAACGAGTATCCTACAATTCTTAAAGTTTAAATATTTATTAACAATATTAGGATAATTATCAAAAGAAATTAAACGAAAACGATTTCTGATAAAAAAGGTTTATGTCTTATCATTTAAAATGATGCTAAAAACCATTTAAATTGAAGAATAGCTTCTAACTTTGATAGTCTAAACAATTACTCAAATTTATTTGAAATGAAAGCAATATGGAATAACACCATCATCGCAGAAAGCGACGAAACCAAAATCATTGAAGGTAACCATTATTTTCCTCATGAGAGCATTAAAAAAGAGTACTTTAAATCAAGTGAAACTCATACCACTTGTCCATGGAAAGGATTGGCTTCTTACTACACCGTAGAAGTTGATGGAAACCAAAATGTTGATGCAGCTTGGTACTATCCACACACGAAAGACCTTGCGAAAGAGATTGAAAACCATGTGGCTTTTTGGAAAGGTATACGTGTTGTCGAATAAGCGTTAAATACATCATCATGAAACCGACTAAACTAAAAATCGAAAATCGAAAGGGCATACAATTAAATGCGTCTATAGATTTACCGGCAAATCAAAAACCAGATCATTTTGCCATTTTTGCACATTGTTTTACGTGTAGCAGCAGCTTAAATGCGGTGCGTCATATAAGTAGAGCTTTAACTCAAGATGGCTTTGGTGTGGTACGTTTTGATTTTACTGGCTTAGGCAGAAGTCAAGGTGAGTTTGCAGACAGTCATTTTTCTGCCAATGTGGACGACTTGATAGACGTACATCAGTTTATATCGGAAAAGTATCAAGCACCGTCATTATTGGTAGGTCATTCTTTAGGAGGTGCTGCTGTTTTGGTCGCAGCATCCTTGCTAGAAGAAGTAAAAGCGGTGGCTACAGTCGGAGCTCCAGCAACAGTTTCTCATGTCAAGCATTTATTTTCTCATGGGATTGATGAAGTCAAAGAAAAAGGAGAGGCTAAAATAAACATTGGTGGCAGACCTTTTAAGATTAACACCGATTTTATAGAGGCTTTTGATAAAACTAATTTACCCGAAATTGTAAAAAGATTGCGTAAACCCTTATTGATATTACATTCTCCATTTGACAGCATTGTTGGTGTTGAAAATGCCAAACAAATTTACGATGCTGCCAAACACCCTAAGAGTTTTGTGAGTCTAGACGATGCAGATCATCTTTTGCAAAACGAAAAGGACAGCTTGTATGTAGGGCAAGTGATAGGCACTTGGGTAAAACGCTATTTTCCACAAAAAGAAGAAAATCGGTTGGATGCTAAAGGCGAACAAGTTGTCGGTCATTTAAATATTATTGAAGACAACTTTACGACAAGAATACAAACCAGAAACCATAGCCTGATCGCCGACGAGCCAAAAGAAATAGGCGGGAATGATTTTGGACCTTCGCCTTATGAATATTTAAATGCATCGCTTGCGGCATGCACAACATTGACCTTAAAGATGTATGCTGAACGTAAGAAATGGGATTTGCAAGAAGTATATGTGTATTTGTCACATTCCAGAAAACATAGTGATGACTTAAACATCGATGTGGACAAACCTAAATTTCTTGACCATATTACAAAGAAGATAAAATTTATAGGAAACCTAAGCGACGATCAAATAAATCGCCTAAAAGAAATATCATCTCGCTGTCCCGTACATAGAACTTTAAAAAATAAGGTGATTTTTGATACGACTCTGATTCAATAAAACTATTTTTGAAAGGTCTAATCCAATGATCAACCTCATTTGAATCCAAAACATAAGAGAAATATATATAGGATTTTACCTTTTGGGATTATTTTTCTCATTTTAGGTTGGGTTTTTTTGTGGACAGAGTTTGCGGTCATCTCTCCACTCGAAGCCTATGGAATAGAGGTTGCGATAAAGATTACACCAAAAATCTTTGTATTTGCCAGTGTAAGTATATTTTTTGTTGGTTGTTTTGTTGGATTCTTGGAAGTTAGTACCATTAATAAATTTTTTATAGCAAAAACGTTTAAAGAGAAGATTATACTTAAATCTTTGCTTTATTTAGTGCTTTTGTTCATTGTTACCTTCGTGTTCTATATTCTTGCAGCAGCTATAGAAATGCAAGCATCTATTTTTAATAAAGCTGTTTTTAGTCGTTACAAAGATTTTTTTTATAGTTTAACACACTTGAGTGCATTGGTGCAGTTGAGCTTTTCGATTGTCGTTTCTTTGTTTTTTTCTGAAATTAGGGATAATCTTGGTCAAAATGTGCTGTACAATTTCTTTACAGGGAAGTACCACAAACCCATTTTAGAGCAGCGTGTGTTTATGTTTATAGACATGAAATCCTCGACAACAATAGCAGAACAACTTGGTCATGAGGTATATTTTCAGTTTTTAAGATCGTATTATAACGACTTATCGGAAGCGATAATTTCCAATGAAGGTGAAGTATATCAATACATAGGTGACGAAATTGTGATTTCCTGGCCATGTAAATTAAAGAATGCTTACTTCAAATCGCTAAAATGTTTTTTTGATATGAAACATGATTTACAAAATCGAAAGGATTGGTATCTCAATCGATATGGAGTAAGACCACAGTTTAAAGGAGCTATTCATTTTGGAGAAGTAACTATTGGTGAAATCGGCGCACTTAAAAAGGAAATATTTTTTACTGGTGATATACTAAATACAACAGCAAGAATACAATCGTTATGCAGGGGAAATGGTTTCCTTATTAAAAGAGGCTAAGGATTTCAAATTTAAGTTTGAAGATGAAGTTGTTTTAAAAGGAAAAACAAAAGCCATTCAAATTTTTTCTGTTGCAAAAGAAGCCTGAGTTCAAGGAAAACATTTTTTGAATTATTGATTCTCATTAAACAGACTCTTTTATCCTTGTTTATGACGAAGATATAGAAGCAAAGATTTTCCTGTAAGGAAATAATACCAGTGTTTATAGTCCAATAAAATGATATCGCTTGAATATTTAGTATAACATATGTGTTCTAAAAAATAACGTACCCATAACATTCTAGTAACATTGAGTTTTTTTGCTGAATTTATTTTTACAGAATGTCTAAAAATAAATATTTCAACAGGGATCTAAGTTGGTTATCTTTCAACGAACGAGTATTGCAAGAAGCTGAAGACAGAAGAAATTCGATAAATGAGCGTTTAAAGTTTTTAGCAATTTTTTCTTCCAATTTGGATGAATTCTTTAGAGTAAGAGTGTCTAAATTGAGAGAATTTAAAAAGCTTCAGAAAATGTCTGATGTCAAAGTTTATGAGAAGCCAAAAAAGATCATCAAACAAATTCAAAAAAGAGTGGACCAACTTCAAATAAGGTTTGGTAAGACATTCAGGGATCAACTCATGACAAAACTCAATGAAGAAAATGTTTTTTTAATTGATTATAAAGGTTTTACCAAAGAGCAACAAAAATTTTCCACTCAAGTTTACATTTCGGAGATTCATAAGCACATTAAGGTTTATGATTTAAATCAACTTGATAACTTTGATTTCATAAAAGATAAGAGTTTGTTTTTTTTCGTAAATACAGAACAAGCTCCGCTTATCATCTCGATACCAACGGATAGTTGCAAACGTTTTGTTGATTTTCCAGTCCTTGAGGATGATATGATTTGTATTACCTACATCGACGAAATCATAAGGGATAATGTAAAAATGATTTTGCCAGAAGCTAATCCTGATGATTTGTTCAGTATAAAAATAACTAGAGATGGAGAACTGTACTACGATGAAGAGGAGGCAAAACTTATTGAAAATTTAAAAAATAGTCTGGAGGAAAGAAAATTAGGAAAACCTACCCGAGTGTTATACGACAATAGTATGCCTAGGTCAGATTTATATGTCTTACGCGGTGTTATGAATCTTAAAAAGTCGGATGTCATGCCAGGTGGACGATACCATAATTTCAGTGATTTTTTTCAATTTCCAGAAATTCAAACGAGATTAGGAAGTGACACAAAACCTCAATTGGTTCATCCAATAGAACAAGCTGAAAGCCTTTTTGAGTACATTCAGCAAAAAGATGCATTGCTTTCTTTTCCCTATCAGCAATACAAGCCTGTTATTCGCTTATTAGAAGAAGCTTCGGTAAATCCTGATGTTACTCATATTTATATCACACTTTATAGAGTTTCTAAAGATTCCTCGGTAGCCAATGGACTTTTAAAGTGCTTAAAGAACGGAAAACAGGTTACTGTTTTCGTCGAAGCTAAAGCGAGATTTGACGAGGAGAATAATTTGGAATGGGGAGAACGTTTAGAACATCATGGCGCTACAGTGCTGTATAGCATGCCTGATATAAAGGTTCATTCCAAAATTTTACTTATTCAATCTGTCAATACTTCCGTAGCCTATATAGGAACAGGAAATTTTAATGAAAAGAGTGCCAAAATTTATACCGATTTTGCTCTTATTACAGCTAATGAAGAGTTTACGTCAGATTTAAAACAAGTGTTCAATTTTCTATTAGACAGAACCAAAACTCCTGAATTGAAGCAGATTTGGATGTCGCCATTTACAACACGTCAACAACTTTATCACAACATTGATAAAGAGATTGAAATAGCTAAGAACGGCGGTCAAGGCATGTTAATGTTTAAGATGAATAGTTTGGAAGACCGTGCAATGATTGATAAACTTTACGAGGCGGCCAGTCAAGGTGTTGAAATTAAGCTGATTGTTAGAGGGATTTGTTGTCTAAATCCTGATTACTCAAAAGCTAATGGGAATATTAAAGTCATTAGCATCGTCGGCAAGTATTTAGAGCATTCAAGAGTGTATGCGTTTGGACATCATGGCGAAAATGGAATTTATATGGGTTCCGCCGATTGTATGACAAGGAATCTTGACAAAAGGGTAGAAGTCATCACACCAATTTATGATAAAGATTGCAAAGAAACGTTGCTTAATTGTCTATCACTTCAATGGAACGATAACTCCAAAGCAAGAATTATCGATGCTAAGCAAACTAACAAGTATCAGAAAACAGATGGTGATTTAATTAACGCTCAAGAGGACTTTAAAACATATTTGGAAGAAAAATCTTAGTGTCCTTAAGATGTATAAATTATATCCAAAGACATTAATACCATTTACAACTAGAACTTATCTTAATGAATCGCTCTTTTTTCCCTTCTACTTCAACATAAAAAGAAACCGTAGTTATGGCTATGCTTTATTTTTCTGTATTGTATAAAGAAAAAAATCATCAATTTCTTTTATAACCTGAGCTCGATTAGTTTTTTGGTTATAAATAACAAAATATCAATGTTTAGCCCTTGTCAGGCTGAGCGGAGTCGAAGCCAATCTAAAATTATAGATAAAAATCAACCTTAACTACGCTCAGGTGGACAAAATTCTATAATTATAATTTAATAATTTGAATATCAACAATATAATAATAGAACTCAGGTTATAAGTATTTCAAGAAATCTTTTGTTCTAGATTAATCCCTTTAGTCTTACTACAACTTGTTCTGGTGTAATGTCACGTTGTGGTGTGCCAAACATTTCGTAACCTACCATAAACTTTTTTACTGTTGCACTTCGCAATAATGGCGGATAAAAACTCATATGAAAATGCCAATGTGAGTTGTCTTGCCCATCTGTAGGCGCTTGGTGTATTCCAGCCGAATATGGGAAAGAACAGTTAAATACTTTATCATAAGCACTTGTAATCTTCGAAATGGCATCTGCAAAAGCGAGTTCTTTGGCGTCATCCAGCAGGCTAATATCCTTTAAATGTTTTTTAGGAATAATCATCGTTTCGTAGGGCCAAATCGCCCAAAATGGAACCAAAACCACAAAATCATCATTTTCGTAAATAATACGTTCGTTTAGTTGTAGCTCCTGTGCGAGATAATCCCCTAAAAGCGAGCTGCCTTTTTTCGAATAATAATCTTTTTGGGAATAGTCCTTTTTCAGCACTTCATTTGGAAGCGAAGACTGACTCCAAATTTGACCATGAGGATGTGGATTACTACACCCCATTACACTTCCTTTGTTTTCAAAAATTTGTACATAATTGATAATCTCATTTTTGCCAAGTGATGCATATTCATCTTTCCAGGCCTTTACCACCAAATGTATGTCTTCCGTTTCCATATCTGCCAAACTCTTGGAATGATCGGGGCTAAAGCATACCACCTTACATATTCCTTTTTCCGATACAGCTTGTAACAACCCATCATTCATTTCAAAATCTGGAGACGAATCCTGTAAAGCAGCAAAATCATTATTAAAGATAAACACGTTTTCATAGTTTGGGTTTACCTCGCCATTTGCTCTGGTGTTTTCTGCACATAAATAGCAATTGGGGTCATGTGAAGGTCTTTTGTCAGTTAAGAGTTCTTCTTCCTGTCCTTGCCAGGGTCTTTTTGCCCTGTGTGGAGAAACCAAGACCCATTCTCTGGTTAAAATGTTAAAACGTTTATGCGAATATTCTTGTAAATTACTCATGTCGTTAGTTTAGGATATGTGTACCTTGGGATAGTTGTATGTTAATTGGTGTACATCCGTAGCCAAATTTGTTATGGTAGGCTTTGGATAAGCTTTCTATAAAGTTTTGAACAGCATCTTTTTGCACGATATTGATGGTACAACCACCAAAACCTCCGCCCATCATACGAGATCCTATCACTTTAGAATGTGCCTTTGCAAATTCCACTAAATAGTCTAACTCTTCGCAACTCACTTGATATTGAGAAGATAATCCTTCATGGGTTTCAAATAAAAGCTGTCCTAATTTGTTGATGTTTTTCTCTTCAATGGCTTTTGCGGCCAGTTGTGTCCGACTGATTTCCTCTATAATGTAAAGCAGCATTTGAAATTCTTCTTCTGTAAATTCACCTTTATGTTCCAATAGCAATTGATGACTGACATCTCTTAGACTCTTCTTTTTCATTATCTCCGATGCTCTTTCGCATAAAGCTCGGCGTTTATTGTAAGTGCTATCGGACAAATTATGTTGCACATTGGAGTTGATTAAAACCAATTCGTATTGCTGAAGATCAATAGGGTAAG
>JAUIFC010000154.1 GCA_030429455.1 Bacteroidia bacterium
GACGAAACAGAGTATAGACGACACAAACAAATGGCCTATAATGAAAAGCATAACATTACGCCGCAAGCACTTCAAAAATCTATAAAAAGTGTACTGTACCGTGAAAAAGTCCTTCAGGAAGATCCTGTTAGTAAAACTGAAAAACTCCTGGCTGCCGAAGAAAGCTTGGAATACACCTCCAAAAAAGACATTAAAAAACTGATGAATTCCACTCGAAAGAAAATGGAAGTGGCTGCTAAAGAATTGGATTTTATGTTGGCTGCTAAATACCGTGATCAGCTGAAGGTATTGGAGGGAAAATTGGGTGAAGTTAGAGGTTAAAATTAGGAATGACGAAATGTCAAATAACAGTTGAGGAAATGGATTATTTCATAGAAACATATGGTGAAATGCAAGGTTTCAATAAAAATCTTAGCCAACTCTACAGTAGTTTTTATCATTTTTCTAAAAACTGAAAGTTAAATTCAATCATCAAAAAGATAATCTTTTAACAAAACATTGTTTAATCTTTTTGTTCAAATATTAAACAAATAATTTATTTTTGTACCAAACCAATTGCGATGGAAGATACAAGCAATACACCAAAAATTACCAAAGAGAAAATTGTTGAAGCTTACATGACTTATGTTCTTGAGCATGAGCATGAACCTAAATCTGTTTTTAAGTTTGCGAAAGCAAATGAAATGACTGAAGCCGATTTTTATAATTTTTTCGGAAGTTTTAAAGGTTTGAAACAAGATATTTGGAATAGTTTTTATACCAATACTATTGAAGTTATTTCCAAAGCAGATGGTTACACGGATTACAGCAGTAGAGAGAAAATGCTCATTTTCTTCTATACCATGTTTGAAGTGTTGACAGCCAATAGAAGTTATGTGTTGTTCACGTTAGACGAGTCCAATGACATGACAAAAAACATGGGGCAGTTGAAAAGCTTAAGAAAGCACATAAAATCGTTTACAAAAGAGCTTATTCAAATAGATAACGATGACAAACAAATTTCTTTATTAAAAAGGAATGAAAGCGTATTTTCTGAAGGTGCATGGTTGCAATTCATGTTTTTGTTAAAATTTTGGATGAACGATACTTCTGCAGCTTTTGAAAAAACAGATGTTGCGATAGAAAAATCGGTGAATACAATATTCGACGTTTTTGATAACACTCCACTTGAAAAGGTGATTGATTTTGGTAAGTTTTTATACAAAGAAGCTATAAAATAAATGAATACTATAGATAAAATACCAACTGGAAAATTTAGTCGGACTTCAAAACTTGTGAAGACTGGAGCTAAAATAGGTGGCAATTATCTAAAATATTATTCCAAAAAGGCATTTGACAAAAATGTATCAAGAGACAAACTTGACGAAAATAATGCTTCGGACATCTATGACGGTCTTAAAAGTTTAAAAGGAAGTGCTTTGAAAGTAGCTCAAATGCTTTCGATGGAGAAAAGCCTTTTGCCTAATGCATATGTCGAAAAATTCAGTTTATCTCAGTTCAGTGTTCCGCCGTTGTCAGCACCATTGGTAAGAAAAACCTTTAAAAAATACCACGGAGAATATCCAGAACATCTTTATGACAAATTTACTGCTCAATCCGTAAATGCGGCTTCTATCGGCCAAGTGCACAAAGCCGAAAAGAACGGAAAAACATTAGCAGTAAAAATTCAATATCCTGGTGTTGCTGATAGTATAAGTTCAGACCTTGCTTTGGTGAAACCAGTAGCGACAAGAATGTTTAACCTAAAAGGAAAAGATTCTGAAAAGTACTTCAAAGAAGTTGAAGATAAATTGCTTGAAGAAACTGACTATGTGTTAGAGGTAAAACAAAGTATTGATATTTCTAAGGCTTGTCAACATATCCCTAATTTAGTTTTTCCTAATTATTATCCAGAATTGTCCAGTAAGCGTATTATCACAATGGATTGGATGTCGGGTTTGCACTTAAGCGAGTTTGCACGTACTGAATTTAGCGCAGAAGATGGGAATAAATTAGGGCAGACCTTGTGGGACTTTTACATGTTTCAAATTCATCATTTAAAAGAAGTACACGCAGATCCTCATCCAGGGAATTTTCTAATTAATGATGACAAACAACTCATAGCTATCGATTTTGGATGTATAAAGAAAATACCAGAACAATTTTATATTCCTTACTTTGAATTGGCTATTCCTGAAAATATTAACAACAAGGAATTCTTTTTAGAAAAACTTTATGAGTTAGAAATCTTAATACCTGATGATTCTCCAAATGAAATTGCTTATTTTTCGGAACTTTTTCATGAGATGTTAAGTTTGTTTACAAGTCCTTTTCATAAAGAAGAATTTGACTTTGGAAATGAGGAGTTTTGGTACAACGTTTCATCATTAAGTGAGAAGTATAGTCAAGATAAGACCTTACGAAAAATGAACGGAAATAGAGGAAGTAAACATTTTTTATATATCAATAGAACATTTTTTGGTTTGTATAATTTATTACACGATTTGAAAGCAAAAATTAATACAAACACATATAAGACATATATCCCATAAAGATTGGTTTGGTTGGTTGAAAACGCACTTCGATAACTTCTTTATCGAGTGCGTTTTTTTTTTTTTTGGTCACCATTTTTAGGTAATCAAAATTTGTTACCCGCCGTTTTGGAAGGCAGTTTAGAGTTTATATCGAAAAGTAATGAGTCTATTTTGATTTAATAATTATTGAAACTTGTTTTCCAAGAATTCCACTTAAGCCAGCAGCTATTCCTCCAATTAAGCCAGTGACCAAAATTAAAAGATATGGATTGCCTCCAATTGTTAATAATTCAGATATTTTTTTGGCTAAAATAAAATCATTAGCACTGCTTAATACATAACAGTAGATTGCCCAGTACAAAAACACTGCTACAAAAGGAATAAAGAAAACTGCTGCTTTTTTCAAAGAGATAACTATTCCGGTAATAAAGGCGGCAAGCATAATAGACCACCAAGGCAGAAACAATGATAATACTAAAGACAACACAAATGTTCCGACAAGATTTAAAATATTCTTACTCATTGTTCCCTGGTGTTAAAGTTATTGTCCCAATGATTTCGCTAGTATCTTTATCCGATTGTAAAAAGTTTAGGCTATGGTATTTTCCTACAGCCCAATCGTCTATAAAATTATCGTAATACTTACTTCCGGGATTACCAGATTGACCTCCAGGATAAATGCCGATAGCAGTAGGAGGAGAGCTCATTTCCACAATCATTCGCCAAGAAGGTCCGTGATTTTCCGAAGTTGCATTTACAATGTTACGGTCGCCACCAATAGGAATATCAAATCGTGAAAATGCAGGCAATGCTTGAAGCAAGTGCCCAACATAAGTCCCTTTATACTTTTTCCAAGTGTAATCTCCTTTTTCTTTTTTTATTTCAGATAATCGCTCAGCAGCTTTTTTAAATCCTAATAAAAATAAATCCTTGGCGGTTTCTGTTTTATCTTCAGTTTCTATTATATCCATATATGGATGTTCTCCATTATTTTTTAATAAATGAATAGTTTGGTATGTATAGGGTTTAGCAATCGCCAAATCTTCCTTATCTAATTCGTCCCAAAGCAATCGGTAGACGTTGCCATACCATTGCCTCCAAATACTTGGTCCGACCTCATTAATGTCATTGTTGAATTTCCAAGCTTTTATTTCATTATAGATGTCTTTTTCTTCTGCCGTTATGGTGGAAGTATCCATATGTTCCAGCATATATGGAACAAGTTCAGAGGCTTTCAGATTCAGATTATTGTTATGTAAACTTTTAAAATCTTGGACACTAAATTTTTCTTTTGAATTAAAATATTGATTTATAACACGATTACGATACGTTCCGTAACCATCGTTAAAAACATAATACGGGTAATTTTCATCTACAGGATGCTGATTAGCCGAACTTACAAAACCACGTTCTGGATTTTTGGTATGGGCATTAAACTGTTGTGGAATAAAGGATTGCCAATCGTTTTCGGAAGTTGTGCCATCCATTAAAAATTTTCCTTGTCCTTCCCATTTGTTAGCAAATTTTCCTTGAATCCATAATGCAATATCACCTTCTGTCGAGGCGAAAACAAAATTTTGTGCTGGCGCATTCCAATATTGTAAGGCTTCTACATATTCATCATAATTCTGGGCTTTATTCAGTTCGATAAATGTTTTTTGATTGTTTCCGCCATCGTGACCAATCCATCGCATGGCATAGCCAGAACGCCCATTGTCGGATTTAAAATTTTTGTCATATACCACTGGTCCGTGGTGTGTATAAAGCACAGAATCGATAAATATTTCTTGCCCTTTGATCTTTATTTCTTCAATTCTTACTTTTACATCTTTCCAATCGCCATCAAATTTATATTGAGTTCTATCTTCGTTGAATTCTATTTTATACCAGTCTATAACATCTCGTGTGGCATTGGTTTCGCCCCAAGCAATGTGTTGATTGAATCCTGAAATTACAGCCAATGCTCCAGGGATCGTCGCTCCAAAGGCGTTATGCTCAGGTGTGCTTAATTGCATTACAAACCAAATCGCAGGAAGATTTAATCCCAAATGTGGATCGTTGGCCAAGATAGGATTTCCTGTAGTAGATTTAGCTCCAGAAACTGCCCAGTTATTACTACCATTATCAGGATGAGGTTTTTGGATGGTTTCTTTGATCGTATCCAGTACTGCTTGACTTTTTGGCGATTCTGTTTGAGGAACATCGATAAAACTCCAGTCTGTTTCTTTAGGAATTACAGGATCATTGATGTCAAAAAAGTCTGGAAAAAGTAAATCAAAATTCTTTTCTCCAATAAGGCGAAGTACATTGGTGTACTCTAGGTCGTCATCGTATCCCGCTAACATTTTAGTCATGTACATGAGCAATAAGGCGGTCTTTTTTGGCGACCATTGCTCTGGAACATAATCTAAAAGTTTATATTCTACAGGATAATCTTCTGGCGAAAGCTGATTGATGTAAGCATTGACACCATCTGCATAATCTTGTAAAAAGCTTAAGGTTTCTTTGTCAAATTTTTGCATGGCTTGATCTGCACCATAGCCCATGCCACGTCTTCGTTCGGAACGATCATAATCTAAAGCCCCTTGGCCAAATAGTTCTGATAAGCGTCCAGCTGCAGCATAAGTTTGGAATTCTAATTGCCATAAACGGTGTTTGGCGGTTAAATAACCTTGAGCTTTGTACAAGTCATGTTCATTTTGAGCAAAGACATGCGGAATCATTTGTTCATCATAATGTACACTCACATTTTCCTGTAACCCTGGAATCTTAATTTCTCCAGTAATGGATTCGTCTACTTCATTTTGCCATATGCCTGAAGTTGGATTCAAAAATTTACCTAGAGGAGGAATGGATTCCAGTTTTGTGTTTAATGCATAAAACATACCAAGGCATAGTACTAAGGAAATAAGAAGTTTAAGGTATTTCATTTAAAGTAATTATTGACAAAATTATAAATATATGAATTCTATTTTAAGTGATTTTCTAATTTAAAAAGGTATAGGTCAAGTCTAATCTGTGAGTTTGAAATACCCCGCTTGATTCAAAAAGGTTTTTCCAGCATAATCAATTTTTGTTAAGACTAATGTGGCATGTAATTCTTCAATTTTTATGTTTTCCTTTTCTTTCAATTCAATATTATCTCTAATGGTTTTATTGTTTTCTGTATCAATCAGATTTAAGATGACTTTGTTTTCAGATGGTAACACTTTAACAACAGAACACTTTATGTTTTTCCAAAGTATATATGAGCCAGCTTTACACCATAACTTATTATTTAATTCATTATTAAGGATTTCTGTAACCTCTTCAATACTTTCTTTTGTTTGTTTTTCAATAAGTCCATTTTTTGTCACTTCAAATAATTCGTTCATTTTCATTCTCAGTTCATCGTTGGCATATTGTTCTAAAATTTTAGCATGAAAGCCTAAATAATCTTCGATTTGCATATTATTCAAAACGTACCATTTTGTAAGTGATTCCAAAGTTGAGATAAACTCTGTGTAAACGTTATATTTAGTTTCAAGTTTTTCCTGTTCTATTTTGTCAAACTTTTCTAAGGCGAGGCTGTCAGAAGCTGTAAGCGATAGGTTTGCATCATTATGTTTGCTCTTTGCAATTTTGATTATGTTGTCATTAGTTCTTTCGATTTCCTTTCTAGATTCATAACTTGTGTTGGCAAATCGACCTTTTAGTTCTATGCTTTCTATGTTTTTTTTATCTTTAATATCCGATCTTACCAGGCTCTGCGTGTAATTAGAATATTTTAGTCTTACCTCAGGATCTTCGATTAAATGGATTAATAAATCTGCTTTAAAAAGTCTTGCTTTTTCTAAATTTTCAGAAAGCAAATCGATGTATTTTAATTGTAAGTTTCTTTGGTCTTCGTCTGTTAGGAACTTTATTTTTTTTCGGAAACTATCACGCTCTTTTTTTAATTGTTCATTTTCAAAGTTTAAGGCATCGTAATCTTTTGTATAAATCTGATTTTCGTAATAACGACCTGTAAAAAACGACGCAACTGCGAATAGTATTGAAATGATAGGTACGATAAAGTCGTTAGATTTTTTTGATCTTGTCATAAAGATGGTATTGAAAATTATTGAATGCCTTGAAGTCCTATTTAATATACCCAAAGGTATTACATTTAATTTAAAAATTCAATTTTACTGCTACTGTTGTTTTAAGACTTCTACATGAGGCTTTTATTTTCTTTACAAATAAACCGATCTAGTCTTGTATTTAGTTTTTGTTGAATTTTCTTTTTCATAAAAGGTGTCCAGCCTAGCAGATAGCCTTTAATTCCAAGTGCTTGTCTCGTCCATTTCCATAAATCAAACTTGTCGATGTGTTCGATTATTTTCCCATCTTCGAATGTAAAACTTGCAGTAACATGGTTTAAAACCCTCCTATTTGTGTCGCTTAAGGTGTATTGAGCTGTCCATTCAGCAGTACCTTTTTTGTTATCTGCCGAACTATTTTTTAAAACTATTTTGAGATCAGAATCCTCTTTACTCAACAACATTTGCCACATTTTATGCGCCCTTTCACCTTTTAATAAGCCAAATGCGGGATCTTGAAAAACAATATCTTTATGATAGTATTCCAACATGCCTTCAACGTCTCTTTTTGAAAAAGAAGAATAGAAGTTTTTAATAAGCTTATGGTTAGGCATTGATTATCTGCTATTTACTTAAACCTGTGGAATGCATCATTTTAAGTCTCCATCCGTC
Source organism: Bacteroidia bacterium (assembly GCA_030429455.1). GTDB lineage: Bacteria > Bacteroidota > Bacteroidia > Flavobacteriales > Flavobacteriaceae > Psychroflexus. The sequence continues at coordinate 7,247 of JAUIFC010000154.1, forward strand.
TTTTGTTTCGACAGCCAAAGCGCTTTCCAGCCAGCCAGCTTTTCCAACCAAAGAATCGGCTCTTGTGAATTCTGCATAATTCCAATAGGCAATTTGAATAGATGGACCATATTTTTCTATTGAAATATACTCCATGCGATTTGTCCTTTTTGCCCTGTTTGTTCTGACGAGTTGACCACGCATGTATTCTTTTATTCGATTATTATCCCAAATTTCTCCTTGTTCTAGTATGATGAAGTCATCAGTATGGTAGTCTTTTATTTTTGTCGAATCGACTCCAGCCCATAAATCGTCAAAAGACCCTTGTATCAAATTTTTGGCAATTTGTATTTCTTCTTCAGAAATGGATTGCTTTTCCTTTTCTTCTTTTGCAGATTGACAAGAGGCAAAAAACAAAGTGATTAAATATAAAATAAGGATTGATTTTGGACTGATCGATTTAATTTTCATTTCAGAGGTATGATTTAAGGATGACATAGACTACAATAAATAATTGCCTAGAGATTTTAAAAGTATGACAATTTGATTAAAAATCAAAAAAATATCGAATGCGAGGTGTTTCAGTTTAGACATTGTGATATCCTGAATAAAAAAAGTCCCGTTAAGGGACTTAAATTTTTTACAACGTACATTTCTATTTGAGTTCAAAGCGAGTTTTTTGCTCCGGTCTAATCAATTTTTCTTTTGAAAATGTAGCGTGTAATAAAGATTCCGTTACCGTCTTTTTCGCCGGCATCGCTTTCTACGGCACTTGTTACGAAGGCTAAATCCCATCCTTGAGCAAGCATTTCTGTTAATTTTGAAGAAATTAAGGCATCATTGGATGCTATATTCTGAAACCGAATTCCAGCAATATTAAAAAAGTTTAATAATTTGGTTTCTTCAAAATCTTTGACTCTGATGTCCTTTCTTTTAGATTTATTTCTAGTATTATCTTCTTCTGTTTGAGTAGAACTAAACTCTTTATAATCTCTTTCGCTATTGGCTGAAATTAATCGCGACCTCCCTAGTCCGCTTGGGACAATGGATTCCACACTTGTAATCACTTTAATTTCATATTCATAATTTGTTGCCTCTTGGGCCAAAATTTCAGTTGAAAGAAATGCAAGTAATAATGCTGTAATGATTGTTAACTTTTTCATTTTGTTTGATTTGTGTTGGTTAAAAATGGAATTCTATTTTAGTTATAAAAAGATTTTATGTTATTTTTTAAAAATTAAAAGTATCACTTTTTGCTGAAATAGGTTGTTATTTTATTGACAACATTTTTTATCCATAATGATATTTATCAGGTTTATCCAACTAAAAATCCCATCACATTAAGTGATGGGATTTGAATATTTAAATTGAAAATACTTCTTACTGACCTTGTCCTAGAGAATAGCCTCTATTGCCATCAAAAGTATAAAGGTTTTCAGTTTTTATAGCATCGATACCGATCTCAACTGCTTTGTTTAATACTTCAATGATATCTGCTTTTGTTGGCGTTTTGCCTTCAACAGCTTTGAATCTACATCTCCAGTGGTCTGTACAGAACGTTTCTTCAAAACCATTTGGCCATACTTTTACACCTCTGTTTGTTATCATCGTCAGGTTAAGAGCGTCTGTATTCATTCCAGAGCTCATTTTTTCTCCGATGATGTTTGGGTCTGTTCCTTCCCAGTCCACAAATACATCTACACCTTGTAAAACTTTTTCGGCTCTAGGTCTTCTTGTATGTTTTGGAATTTCAATGGCACCAGTATTTTCATAAGCTACTTTTTGAAGCTTAACGGGTTCTTGTCCCATTCTAGCAATAACAGCATCGGCGAATTCTGCGGTACCTACTTTTTCAGTACT
>JAUIFC010000155.1 GCA_030429455.1 Bacteroidia bacterium
AGCGATTATTCTTGTTTCTTTTGGAATAATAGGTTTTATTTTTTGTTTCTCTTTTTGGCTTTTGGAACGATGGGAAGTTGCGCTCAGTTTTGTTGGTGGTGTATTACTGACCTTTGGAATTTTGTCCACTCTAGCTTACCTATTTATGCGAATGATCAAACAATTCTTTCCGCACTCTTGGGGTTTTGTTCCAAGGCAAAGTTTGTTAAATTTATTCCGACCACAAAACCAAACCTTAACACTTGTCTTATCGATTGGCATAGGAACCTTTTTGATAAGCACTTTGTATTTCACCAAAGATTTATTACTCGCCCAAGCTTCCATAGAATCTCAGGAGAATAGCCCTAATATGATTTTGTTAGACGTGCAATCCGAACAACAAAAAGCCCTTAAAGAAACGATCGAGTCCAACAATCTTAATGTTATTCGCGATGTGCCTATCGTTACGATGCGCCTAAATACGATTAAAGGAAAGACTGTTGACGAGATTAGACGAGACACGGTTTCCAAAGTAAATCGATGGGTTCTATACCATGAATTTAGGACAACCTATCGCGATGAATTAATTAATTCCGAAACCTTGCTGGACGGAAAATGGACTTCAACATTTTCAGATAATGGTCCCGTACCAGTTTCAATAAGCGAAAATTTTGCAAGTGATGCGCAAGTGGATATTGGAGACAAATTGACATTCAATGTGCAAGGGGTTTTATTGGAAACTAGTGTTGGAAGTATTCGAACCGTAGATTGGTCTCAAATGGATTTAAACTTTTTGTTAGTTTTTCCAAAAGGTGTTCTAGAACAAGCCCCACAATTTAGAATCTTAACCACAAAGGTGCCTGACGACACAGTTTCAGCCCGTTTTCAACAAGAGTTGGTGAGGCAATTTCCAAACATTTCGATCATCGACTTAAGGCAAATCTTAACTGTAATTGAAGACCTTTTAAACAAAATTTCATGGATCATCAACTTTATGGCTTTCTTTAGTATTTTGACCGGTATCATTGTCCTTTTAGGTGCGATACGTACCAGTAAATTTCAACGCATTAAAGAGAGTGTATTGCTTAGAACACTTGGTGCCAAAAGCAAACAAATCCTTTACATCAATGCTTTAGAATATATTTATTTAGGAATTTTAGGCGGGCTAAGTGGTGTATTGTTATCATTATTAAGCAGTCAATTGTTGGCAGTTTTTGTATTCCAATCGCCGTTTGTACCTTCTGCTATCCCATTTTTAATTCTATTTCCTGGAATTGTATTGATGGTATTGGGAATTGGCCTGAGTAATAGTTTAAGCATTATAAAGCAACCACCATTGGTAGTCTTGCGAAAAGAAGCAGTTTAGGTAAATCTAATACAATATCAGCAATTGGTTTTTATTTAAAAAAACTTAAATGATAGAATATTGTGAGTCGTTTATGCATTGAAAGAAACAATCCGTAAACGACATAAATCAAAAAGCCAAGATTGAAAATAGCAATTCTCGGCTTTTTGATTTAAGATACTTATAATCTACTATTTATTGTCTGCCCAGACATTATAAGCTTTGAGATATACGCCTGTAGCTTCGCAAAACTCTCTTAGTGCAGGCCAACTATCGACGCTTTTATCATCTCGCCCTTTTGTTTTAATCAAACATTGTACAACATACCTGATAATAAAATAGCGAGAAAGTAAAGGCAGTTCTGCAATATGAGCCGATATGTCATCCCATTTTAATTGTTTTGCCACATAAAGTCCTTTGATCAATCCCCAATCATCTTTAGACTGTTTGAAATTTTCGTTGGTATCTAATAATCCCCATCCTTGAGCATATTCGGATCTATCAATTTCTCCATCTTTTCCAGCAACTAACCAATATGAGGCAATTGCAAGTTGATTTTCTGTATATTTCATTTAAATATTTTTTTATAAATGTAGACTAATTTCATAAAAAATGCAAAATAGATTTGTAAATCTACATTTAACAAGAAAATAAGTTGATTCATCAACAAAAAAATGCCCTAAAGTTTTAGTCTAGTATTGAATTCTTTTCTTCACAATAGGATTTATGTTTTTATGACATTTCAAAATCAACTGCAATAATTTTCAATTACATTTGTTGTTATTGTTTAAAACCAAAATTAAATTTTTACTTATGAAATCTATCATTTTCTTGTTTAGTATTATTTTATCTATGAATAGCATCGCACAAATTGGTGGTTGGAATCCGAAATTGGAAGAAGGTGCAAATGAAGCCTTGAAAAAAATGATCAAAGAAACATCGAAATTAGAAACCTTCAAATCTGAAGCTTATGGCTATGCCGTTTTTCCAAAAGTTACAAAAGCAGGTATTGGTATTGGTGGCGCAATGGGCAATGGTGTCGTTTATAGAAATCATGAGGTTGTTGGAACTTCAAAACTTAAACAAGCATCAATCGGATTACAATTGGGTGGGCAACAATACAGCGAAGTCATTTTTTTTGAAAACAAAAAAGCATTTGAACATTTTACGAATGGAAATCTAAAATTTAGCGCGCAAGCATCTGCAGTAGCAATTACGGAAGGTGCTTCAATTGATGTTGCTTACAAGGATGGTGTAGCTGTTTTTACAAGAGCAAAAGTTGGCTTGATGTACGAAGCGTCGATTGGCGGTCAACACTTTAAATACGAAACTAAAGACAAATAAGTTTTGTCATTTTCATTTTTCAGCAGAAGAAGTTTCATTTTTATTTGGATATGAAGCTCATGGCCAAACAGAACCTAAACATTTAGTAATGAACATCATATACTTCCTGTAATGTTTTTATCTGTTTTGCATTTCCAATAACGATGATTTTAGAATTTGGTGTTAAAACAGTTTCTGGACTAGGATTGACAATGTAATCGCCATTTGCTGTTTTAAATCCAATAATGCTGCAACCTGTTTTTTTTCTTAAATTTAGTTCTAATATAGAACAACTCTGTTTATGGTTAAACAACTGTTCAAATGAGACTTGTTCAAGATTAACCCGATCACTATCGCCATAACTCAAATTATCCCAAAACTCCAATAAATCAGGGGTTACAATTAATGACGCCATGTGCTGACCTCCAATTTTGTCTGGCAAAATCACATTGTCTGCACCTGCAAATTTTAATTTTTTATAACTCGCTTCTTCCGTTGCGCGAGAAATGATTCTCAATTTTTTATTCAGTTGTCTGGCGCTAAGAACAATAAATAAATTTTCTGTATCCAATGGCAAGGCTGTAATCAGATTTTCCGCATTCATCACACCTGCTTTTATCAACACGTCATCATCGCTGGCATTGCCAACTAAATACTTGTCACTACTCAGCCCACAATGCAGCATTAGTTCTTCATCTTTGTCAATAACTAAAAATTCTTTCTGATAATCCAACAATTTTTGAACGGCTTGTTGACCATTACGTCCATAACCGCATACAATGGTATGGTTTTGCATTTTACTGATTTTTTTAAGTTTTCGTTTTTCCCGTAGGTCGTCAAAAGAGCTATAAGAAATAAAATATTCTGTGATGACAGACACGACAAATCCAAGTATAATAACACTGGACAAAATAAGAATCGTTATAAATATCTTGGCTTCATTGGAAGGTAATATAACTTCTCTGTAACCTACGGTGGTGATGGTGATGGCAGTCATATACACAGCATCTATCCATGTAAGGTCCATAATTATTTTGAATCCAATAATCCCTGTCAACATTACGATTGTAATGAGAATTAAGGCAATAATTATTTTGGTTTTAAGAGATTTCAACTGGCATTATTTTGTAATAACTACCAAATGTACATGAATTTTTAAATTAATCCTTCACTAATTGGTTGAAAAAAAAGAAATTATTTGACAAAAGTTGAACAGGATCTGAGATGCCTTCGTAAACTACAAATCAAATACGGAAGTACGTTTGGTATAAATTAAATCCTTTAGTTTTAACCAAAATGCAAAGGTCAAGTAAACCACAAATCCAAATCCAAAAGTAAACGAAGAATAAATAAAAAATAAGCGAACCGATTTGGCCTTCATGCCTAATCGCTCTGCCAAACGTGAACTCACATAAAATCCACGCTTTTCAAAAAAGAATCGAATACTTTGTATAAATCTTGACTTACTCATTTATTGTTCACTGGTATTTAGCGATTTAACTATCTATTTTATTTTTCGGTTTATGAGATTCCAAACTTACTACATTTCTTAAAAAACCCCATTCTTAAACGATTGCTCTTGCCATAGCAAGCATCATAGCATTTATCGAAGATAGCTGTCTTGCCAAATCGATTCCAAAATGATGCCAAAACAGTAGTTTCTAAGCATTTGTGAAGGGTTTAAAATTATAGTGTTTAAAGCTCTTTTTGATTCCAAACATAAAATTAAAATAATTGCAGCGCAAAATAACTACAAATCTCGAATGTTTCACAAATTATTTTGTTTCGACTAAGGCAATGGGTTTTTTGAATAATAATTAACCAACAAGGCTACGACGTAATTATAGCTTTCCATGCCGCCTGGCTGATTATTTACTTTTAAAAAATTTCCATAAAACAGTTTAAAAAAAGGCTCTATGGGGTTTTCATAACTGTCCCAGAATTGACGCACTTGGTAATAATTTTTTAAAATTCCTGGATTTACCATGCCTCTTAGTCTGGCGAATTCTTCCGGAGAACGGTTGTAAACTTCATTAAGACTAAACCTCAGTGCATAAGAATAACCTGCATATTTGTGGAATGTGTTTTGGCTTTTCATATTGACATAACAAGCCACAAAATTAGCTTCATTTTCCTTAGCCAATCCCAATTGATGCGCCATTTCATGAGCAATAAGTGTAGGGAATTTATAGCTGGGAACTTTATAATTGTACTGCGCTTCTAAGGTAAAAGGATTAATATATCCGCCAAAACCCATGTAGGTAAGTGGTAAACTGATCAAAGACGGCTTGGCGTTCAGAGCGTCTATCGTGTTGGTTGTAAAGCTTATACTTTCAAAATCTTTATAGATTTGCGCCTTGTAAACACGATCTGGTTGGTCGAAGACAACGGCTGTTGTGTCCGAGGTAATTTGACAATGTAAGGCATTGGTTTTTAAAAGTAATTCCTCTGTGAAATTCACCAACTGTTGGGTTGAATAATCTCCATCGATTTCAAGATCTTTATGTAAAGGAAGTTTGTAATAATTCAAACCCCAAGACAGGTGAAAAAGAAAATACACAAAAGACAAAACACCAATTATTCTAAAAAACATGCTCCATTTAAGTCTGAATTTGTTTTTGACTAATTTATAAATTCCCCATAATACATAAAGAATGAGCAGGACATACAAGATATCTCCAAATGAAAATGGAATATAGCTTAAAGCTGAATTTAAAAAATTATAATAGCCGTTGTAAAATCCTTCTGTAAAATAGGTTTGAATCCATTGAGGATGTTGTTTTAAAGCTTGAATACTGCCATAAACCAATGGAATTGAAACCAATATAAAAACCCTAAATGCAAATTTCCCTTTGGTTAATTTCATGTTGAAACAATCAATTTATTTTAAAATTCATAGGCTTTAAAATATCCTAAATAATACACTTAAAAAGCTATTTAGGGTCTACTGAAAAACACATCTTTATATAATTTAAAATGGATGCCAAGTTTCAACAAACGAATAAGTGCAAAGCTTTTCAATAAAAATCTGAATATTTTCTTGCACCAATACAATTGCGTCATTTGGGTTTATAGTTTTTTCTAAGAAATACAAATAAACAAATCCTAAACTTGATTTATGTTAGCCTATCGCATACCATCTTCTTAGTTGCCTTCGACTTGAAGTATTATAATACATCTGCGTCTTGTCGCCTTGAATCTGGCATACGATAGACTTTTTCAGTAGACCCTATTTCATTTGACATCAAAAATAATATGAATAAAGCTCAAGTCCTTCAATTTTAAGAACTAATTGAATGTTTTGTAAGCCAATAAAAACTCATAACATTATCCTTAGGTTTATACATCGTCAGATTCCCAAAGATTCTTATCAATGTTATTGAAATCTGTTTTATTTTGATTTTCGTAAGCCTCTCTAATCCAATCTTTCAATTCTGAATCGATGTCAGATTCATTTGACAGTCGCACTCTATGTTTACACATGGTGCCAAAAGGGCCTGAATTTTCTAGTCTTTCTGTTGTAGGTTTATCCTTTAATTTAAATCCCAAATCAATCCGAGTTTTTGTTGCGGGCTTAATCAGAACAAATTGTCGCTTACGTATTATACTTACACTACCTTTTTTTGGTGTGATTGTCACGTCATTTCCTAATGAATTTACATAAGAAATTAATCTATCATAAATCGGCTTAAGCGTCTCCTTCCCTTTATATTGTGTTGAGAGCAAATCTTCTGGAGTGCTATTATTTTCCTTTGATAAAGACACAATTGTATTGGCAAATCCATGGGTAACACCATGCGCTGTTTTCAAAAATTTAACTGCTTCGGAATGTTTAGAAAAAGATTTTCTCTCAATATCAACTTCCATTCATCAAGTGACTTGCCTGTTTTTTCAGGCATGTTGTCGATCATAGTTTGTAATGCTTTATCCATAGCTGTGCTCTAATTGAATATCGAAATTCTTGCATCCTTGAGTGACTCTCTTAACTGATCAAGGCTTTCTTGTATTTATGTGATAAATTTAGAAAATAAAATCTAAACCAATTATTGTTCAACTGCCAAACCTCGTTACAAATGTCTTACTATTGTTTTCTTTACTGCTTTTTTAAATCAAATCCCAAATTCAACTGAAGCATAATTGGCCAGAAATTTCCTTTGCCGTTCTTATCGAAGTAATTTTAAAACTTTGTAGGAGTCTAGCAAAAATTATGTCATTTGGTTAAAAATAAATAAAGAGAAGGCAACGGATAGGTACATAAGGATTTGCCTTGAAGCTCAATCCTTTGACATGGACATGTTATTTATTTAACGATTGGTAAATCAATAAACGATGAAGAACTGTTTCCTCGAAATATCTTGTAAACGGGTTCTCCTTTTGAAGGTACTCTATCAAATGTGTCTTTGTCTGATCCTGCGATTGCAATCCTGATGGAATGTCCCTTTTGAATAAGTACAGATGTTGGCCACAACTTAAATGTGATTTCTTCAACTTTATTCACTGGCATCGGTGCTGCATCAGCTTCCTTAAATGAATGATAAGGTATCTCATCAGACATGGGATTTTTGGACAATTTTCGATGTTCCAACAGCAATCCACCTTCTGTGATGTACCGACTTTTACCCTTTGGATCAACATCTTCTAGATAGACAAATAGTGCACCTTCTGCATGGGTTGAAGACATCTGCAACGAAACAAATGGTGTACCAGTTATTTGAAGATCTTCTTTCAAGGGTTCGGTAGTATAAGTTAAAAACAGCGAATCCGATGTATGTCGATTATCGAGGTTTAATATATCTCTACCCATTTGGGTTGTCCATCTATTCGTTTTGCCGGTCGTTGCGGAATAGTTCACTTTGTATTCATCAAAACCTTGAGAGTCATCTGTAACTATAGATTTCAGCTGTTGATTTGAACCTAAAAAATATTTGACTCGTGTTTGTCCCTTTGGAGGCCAAACCTCAGAGGTTTTGAAAACCTCTTCTCCGAAGTTATAGTATCTTATGGCTGGCCAGTCATTTACTGTATTTTTCTTTCCTTTTAGGTAATGATCAAAAAAATCAACTTGCAATTGTAATTGTTCGTTTTTTGAAGGAACAGGCTCAACTACCTTATTAGAAACAATGTACGGGCTTGCATGCGATTTTCCGCCATGAGAAGTAGGCATTACTACCAATTTCTGTGGATTCGAAAAATTAGTAAACCGCAACAAGGCACCTTCAGCCGTACCTGCATCCATCCAACTTGCCAAAACTAACATGGGCACCTTAGACTCAGATATTTCTTTTTCCCAATGAATAGGAGAACACTCAATGTGCGTAAAATCGCCAAAACGTGAATCTTTGTATTTTGCATTTCTTGCCTTTTCAAGAACATCAGGATTGTCCTTATGCTCTGCAATCGCCTCGTATGGAAATTCATTGGTAACACGCCTGACACTCATTTTTAAAACATCAGTCACGTTGTTGTCCAGCCATTTTACAATTTTACTCCACTCTGCTACAAAACTGGTAGCCACCATTCCATATGGCCTGCCTGGACTTTCATAAATATCAAAATCTGACCAACCAGGAATGACAGCTTTTACGGCATCGTGTTTTGTGGCACATAATAACTCTGCAGTTGTTCCTGAGTAGGAAGTACCATAAGCACCTACCCTACCGTTTGACCAAGGCTGATTGATAACCCATTCCACAACATATTTGGCATCTTGCACTTCGATAGGAGTATACTCCCCGGGGCGTCGCCCATAAGAAGCTCCAGTCCCTCTTACATCAACTTTAACCAAAATGTAATCGTTGGTTAAAAATAGACTGTCCCGTTCTCTTAGTGATGGGATCGGTTTACCTGTTTTTGGATTCTCCATAGACCTCCAATATCTTGTGAACTCTAAGAGAGCTGGTAATTTTTCATTTTGATACCCATTGGGAACATATACATCTACAGCCAGTTTTGTACCATTATGTGCAGGCACATAATAGGATTTAGTGCTGCCCAAAGATTCATTGGATTTAGAAACTTGGGCGTATCCTAGTTGATGTGCTATAAAAAATAGGACTAAAAAAAAGTGTTTTAAGTGATTCATCTTAGACTAAGTTTTAATTTGACTAACATCAAATTGTACAGTTGATATCATTTATTTGCCAATATTTATTGAACTATCCAAATTTAAAGATTTGACTAATATTTCGCTCAGCTTAACCAAATTTTATTTTATAATTGAAATATCCATAGGTTTTTGAAGGAATAACATACGACTATAAAGAATTCATAACTAAGTCCATAGAAAAGGTTGTACAAGAATGTATAAAACTTAAGAAACCACTTACTAAAACAAGCTGGAAAAAATCCAACCTCTAAATCGATATCCCCAAAAGGAATTTTTTGCAATTTATTCGGGATTCGTACTGCGGACTCAACAGCCTG
>JAUIFC010000156.1 GCA_030429455.1 Bacteroidia bacterium
GATAAGCCTTGTAATTTATTAATTTTGTAACATGGAATTATTACTTATCACAACGGTTTTGTTGGCATTGGCTTTTGGAGGAATAGCCATTAAAATTTGGAGCAAAAAAGATGGAAAATTTGCTGGCACTTGTGCTAGTCAAAGTCCATTCCTCAATAAAGATGGTGAAAATTGTAGTTTTTGTGGTCGTTCTCCAGAAGAACAAAAATCCTGTAAAGAACCTTCTCACTAAATCAAGTAATCTTTTTTGATGTTATTGTGCTAAGTATTTGCTTGGCTTACATAGGCATGGATATTATTCTTTATATATCCGTCATAAAGATTAAATCAAAAAAAACACAGACAACATCAACTTATTGTGGCATAAGCGTCATCATAGCTGCAAAAAATGAAGCTCACAATTTAAAAAAGCATTTAGCTGCTGTTCTTAATCAAAATTACCCCTTATTTGAAGTCATTGTCGTGAATGACAACTCAAGTGATGATAGTCTTTCTGTACTTAAAGCGTTTAAAGAGAAATACGCCTCCCTAAAAATAATCAATCTTCATAACGACTTTTCTTCTAAAAAAAATGCACTATCGGAAGGAATTAATCACTCTACATACGACACCCTTTGCTTTACAGATGCCGATTGTTTTCCTAAATCAACCCAATGGCTTTCAACAATGAAAAATTATATATCCGATCAAACGCCAATTGTTTTGGGCTATTCTCCATATAACAAGCAAGCAGGCTTATTGAATAAGCTGATCAGGTTTGAAACCTTACAAACGGCTATCAACTATTTTGGTTTTGCAAACCTCAATAAACCTTATATGGGTGTTGGCAGAAATTTAATGTATAAAAAGGAGGTTTTTAAACGGCTTAATGGATTTAACAGTCACTTAGACATTTTATCTGGCGACGATGATTTATTTATAAACAGCGCCATTAAACATCACAACGTTGGTTTGTGTTTAGATGAAAAAAGTTTTGTCGTAAGCGAACCAAAAACTAGCTCTTCCTCATGGTATAATCAAAAAAAAAGGCACTATTCTACCTCCTATCACTACCAATGGAAACATCAATTTGTCTTAGGTTTTCAATTTCTAGTCAGGTTCTTTTTTTGGATTGTTATGCCAATATCTCTAATATCTTTTGATAGTTCAACAACAAACAAAATGTTTTTGTGGATTGTTTTTCTAAGTGGTTTAGTTATAAATGCTTTTGGTCGACTAATCGCTTACAAAACATTTCACTCTAGGAATATGGCTTTTGCAAGCCTATATTTAGAAGTTTTACTCTTAATATTTCAACTCTCCTTGTTTTTCAGCCATTTGATTAAACCTAAGAAAAACTGGTGATTGTTTAACTTAATTCACTAATTAAAACACACTATACAAATCTTGATTGGTATGTAGAATATAAGCTTTCAATGTCACTAATTAATCGCTCTACTCCAAACTCTGGCACTACCAATTCGTAGCCATTTTGAGAAAGATTTTGTCTTAGTTTTGGATCACTAATGAGCAATTTTAGGGCATCAGCTAATTTTTTAGGATTTTGATTTTCTACCAACAATCCCGTTTTACCATCGATAATAACCTCTTTATTACCATCTACTGGTGCAGTAACCACGGTTGTTTTCATTGCTAAAGCTTCTAAAATACCAATCGACAAACCTTCCCATAAAGAAGGTAAACAATACACATCTACAGCGTCTGACCGAAAAGGTTGAAAAATAACCTTGTCTTCAATCTGCAAGGTTTTAGTGAGATTTATCATCTCTTCTTTCAAATCACCATCGCCAACCGCAAGAAGAACAACATTATCAAACTCCTTAAACACATGAGCCATGGCGTTGATCATTGTTAAGGGGTCTTTTTGTTCTGTCATCCTGACAATGTAACCTATAACAACTTTATCCTTTGGTATATTGAGTTCTTTACGAATATCTTTCAATTCTTTATTTGGGTTAAAGCGCTCAAAATCCACACCATAATTAATTACTGTTGAACGTTTCATGCCCAAATACTTTTTGCCATCTGCCTCATTGCTTTTGGATACACAAATTGTAAGGTCAGCTTTTTTAGTAAGCCATTTTTCCGAAAGTTCTCTTAACCTTCTAACCAATTTACCTTGTGTTGGATGAAATGACCATCCATGTACAGAATACAATAATGGAATACCGAGACTTTTTGCTGCCCAAAATACATTGGACATGGCTCTTGTACCGTGTGCATGAACGATATCGAATTGCTCTTCTTTCATAAATGCTTTCACCTCTTTCCAAACTTTAAAATCAAAAGGTTTTAGGGTTGGTATTACCTTAGTTGAAACATCAATGTCTTTAAGATTGTCTATCATGACCCCATCCGTAAACGACAGTCCAAAGGGTTCAAATTTATTTTTGTCGAGGTTTTTGCAAAGGTCAAACATGTGCGACTCTCCTCCTCCTGTATTCGCTTCTCGTATCGTTTGGAGTACTTTTATTTTTTTCATTTTGGGGTACAAGTGTAAAAATTATTCAAATAGCATTGGTACTATGCAAATATACGGAAAACATTAGGTTCTTGTTAAAAAAAACCTAATGAATAGTTATTAAATTGATTTATAATATTGATTTAATTGGCATTCATTTTTTGTATTTTCGGAGAACCTAAATCTTTTGTAAAAGAAACATCAGTTTGGATCAAAGTATAATTATAGTAGAAGCCAAAAAGGGCAAGCAACAAGCATTTAATATTTTACTTGAAAAGCATTGGAAATATGTATTCAATTATTTAAAAAGTTTGATTAACGATGAATTTATGGTTGAAGAAATATGCATCCAAACCTTCGAAAGAGCTTTTGACAAAATTGACCAATATGACGAAAAGTACACATTTACAACCTGGCTCACAACTATTGGAAAAAACCTTTGGATAGACCATCAGCGAAAAAAAGAAATTAAAACCAGCGAAATTGGTCAAAATGAAAATTCCTTTCAAAGCGATGACACCAATATTGACGAGCTATTGGTCCTCAAACAATACATTGCAACAGTTGAAAAAAACCTGAGTAAACTCAAGCCCTTCGAAAGAGAAATCTTGCAACTGCGATGGTTTGATGATAAATCCTACAAAGAAATAGCAACTCAAATGAATGTTTCTGAAAATCTTATAAAAGTTAGACTACTCCGAGCCAGAAGGAAACTCCTAGGGCAATTAAAATTATAATTCATTCGATTTTTCAGGCTGTCCCATCATCATCAAATAGGCTTTTAAAAACATATCAATATTCCCATCCATGACCGCATCTACGTTTGCGGTTTCTTTTGATGTCCGAACATCTTTTACAAGCTTATAAGGTTGCATGACATAGTTTCGAATTTGAGAACCCCATTCGATGGCTTTTTTGTCCGATTCTATTTCATTTCGCTCTTCTTGCTGTTTTTTAATCTCGATTTCATATAATTGGGATTTTAGCATTTGTAATGCTCTAGCTCTGTTATCATGCTGAGATCGTGTTTCCGAACAAGAAATTTGAATACCCGTTGGCTTATGTGTTAATTGAACTTTGGTCTCCACTTTATTAACATTTTGTCCTCCTGCGCCACTTGATCTTGCAGTCGTTATGTCGATATCAGCTGGATTGATTTCTATTTGAATGGTATCGTCAACCAATGGGTACACATACACAGAGGCAAAAGAGGTATGGCGTTTTGCATTGCTATCAAAAGGAGAAATTCGCACCAAACGGTGTACGCCATTTTCACCTTTCAACCAGCCAAATGCATACTCACCTTCAATTTCTATGGTGACGGTCTTGACACCCGCGACATCGCCTTCCTGGTAGTTGAGTTCTTTTAGTTTAAACCCTTTGCGTTCCGACCAACGCATGTACATGCGCATAAGCATTTCTGCCCAGTCACAACTTTCTGTTCCTCCAGCGCCTGCTGTTATTTGCAATACTGCCGTAAGCTTATCACTTTCGCCGGAGAGCATATTCTTAAATTCAATGTTTTCGATGCTTTCCGAGACTTTTTCGAATTGGGCTAATAATTCATCTTCTTCAACATCGCCTTCATCGTAAAATTCTTTAAGAATTTCGAGATCATCAAAGTGCTGACTTGCTACATTATAGTCATTTACCCAAGTTTTTAAACTATTGATGTCTTGCATAAGTTCCTGAGCTTGCTGAGGCTTATCCCAAAATCCAGGAACCAATGTTTTTTCTTCTTTATTGGCTATTTCAACTTTTTTGGCATCTAAGTCAAAGATATTGTTTTAGGGCGGTTAGTCTTTCTTCTAAATCTGAAATTTTATCTGTGGTAATCATTAATATTGAAATTTTCTTCAAAAATAGCTGAAAAATTCTATTTAGAAATTGAGTAAGTTCATAAGTTAATATGGCACTATTGATATTTATCATTTTTTCAACATAAACAAAAGCAATTCATATTATAAATGAATTGTAAACACTAGTATTGCAACAAATTGGAGTTCATGAAATCTATCTACATCCTTTTAATTTCAATTTTAAGCATTGGCGGCATACTTGCTCAAGATGATTCGTTTAAAGATGAATCTATCTATAGAATAGGTTTTAATTTTGGACCAAATTATAACAAATTTAGAGGGAACGAGTATTTTAAGGAACTCCATTCAAGGTTAAATTTTACCGCAGGCATTTCATTTGAATATAGAGTTACTGAAAACCTATCTTTACTCACCAATATTAATTACGAACTCAAAACAATCAAAAGTGAGTACGGTAGACAAAAAACGTTTAACCTAAACCCTAAAATATACAATAATACTAATCCTCCATGGACGGCTTTTCAAAACGGAAATGTTGACATTGAAGAACTTAGTAGATTTCATTACCTCAACATACCCGTTTTAGTCAGGTATTATTTCGGTTATAAAAAAGAGTTTTTTGTGAATACTGGTTTTTTCTACAACCGATTGCTCTACGCCAATACCACCCGTGAATTTAGTGAAGATTTCAACAGCAATGTATTCTTTATTGACCCAGAGGAATTTTTTATTGACCATGATATTGGCCTTAGTTTTGGCTTAGGCACTAGTTTTAAGATTAGTCAAGCTGAAAGAATTTTTTTGGAATTTAGATACGATTTGGGTCTGTCCAATGTTGTTAAAAACCTGTCGGAAACATATTCAGGCTCGTTAAAATTTATTGCCAATTGGAGTTTTGATCTATAATTTGCCGAAGTTTTTATCTAGCCTTCATTTCAAAAAACTAAAAATACCAATAATTTTTGGTTAGGCTTCAATTTGACGCTCCAATTCTGCAAACTCTTCTGGTGTAAATTTTCGATATTTTCCAACGGGAATATCCAATTTGATGTGCATGATTCTTATGCGTTTTAAAGCAATAACCCTGTAACCTAAAGCTTCGCACATTCGACGAATTTGTCGGTTTAAACCTTGCGTCAACACAATTTTGAATGTATTTTGATTGACCTTTTCCACTTTGCATTTGCGTGTTATGGTATCCAAAATTTTAACCCCTGAACGCATTTTATTTAAAAAATCGTTAGATAATGGTTTGTTTACTTTTACAACATATTCTTTTTCATGATAGTGCCTTGCTCTAAGGATTTTATTGACAATCGAACCATCATTGGTTAAAAAAATAAGGCCTTCGCTCATTTTGTCTAGTCGACCGATTGGATAAATCCGTGTTGGATAATTGATGTAGTCAATGATATTATCCTTTTCTACACCAGTATCGGTTGTACAAACAATACCCTTTGGTTTGTTAAATATTAAATATACCTGTTGGTCCTCAGAAGAATTTACTAATTCACCTTTTACTTTTACGACATCGCCTTCATTGACTTTTGCCCCTAATTCTGGAAGACTGTCATTGATAAGGATTTGGTTGTCTTGCAATAACCGATCAGCTTCTCTTCTGGAGCAAAATCCTACTTGACTCAGGTATTTATTTATCCTTATGGGAAAATTCATAGCTACTGGATAAATGAAATGATTTCTTTAAAAACCCTTTCTTTATTTAAAGAATGTCCAGCACCTTCGGTAATGACTAACTTCGAGTCATTTATGATTTCATTGATTTCATGAGCTTCTTTTACTGGCACAACTTTATCGTATTTATCATGTATAATCAATGTTGGCACTTTTACAGATGTTCCAAAGTGTTTTAAATGAAAGTCTGAAAATTGATAGCCATAACGTTTTACAAAATAGGCTTCTACAGCAACCATAAACTTATCACTTAACCTCAATATTTTCTGAAATCCGTCCATGATGCGCTGTAATTCTGAAGGTGCACCAAGCAACACAAACTTTTTGACATTCGCATTGTTGTGCTTACTGTGATTAAAAACACACGTCATTCCACCCATGCTATGCCCAATGACGATTTCAGGACGAAAGGATTCTTGAGCTTTTTGAACCACTTCCTCATACATGACGGCATTCAGCAAGTTGCCTTCGGAATTTCCCTGAGCCGGCGCATCAAACGCCATGATGTCTAAATCAAGTTTTTTTAACTTAACAATTAAGTCTTTCCACCTGCAACTATTACTATCCCAACCATGAAGCAACAACACCTTTTGACCTTTACCTGGCCATCTGTAAGTCTGAATATTTATTTTTTTATACGATATTTTTTCAGCTTTGTGAGCCTGTAAATAGTCCTTTTGATGTGGTTTGACAAATCCGCCTCGTGGTGTACAAAACAACAAAAAAGCCTTGTAAATGGCCTTTTCAGGCTGAATGGCATAAAGCGCTTTTAGTCTAAATCCTATAAAACGTGGCAGGAATGATTGGATGATTCTTTTTACCATGGCATCAGGAACTTAACATGTGTTTTTTAATGACTGAAAAGGCTTCATCTTCATCATACCAACCTAGTAATTGGGTGTTTTGTGTTTTGTTTTTATTCAACGTCCATTCGGTAATGGCTTTTCTCAAATCTACAAAATGTTCAGAAAAATCGTGAAAACCGTTGATGGCATATAATTCAAATTCAGTTGAAGTTGGAACTGCTACAATTTTGTAAGTTGTTGTGCCTTCAACTTTATATTTCAATACACCTAAAGGTTTTACTGTCAAGATGTTTCCTGTTTCCAAAGCTTTTGAAACCACAAATACATCTATTGGTCTTGAAGATTGAGAAATATTTAAATCTAGAGATGTAGATGGTATAAATCCGTTATTGGCTGGAAAAGCAAAGGCAATTTCACCTTGAGGTAAAAAGTCTTTTTCTACCCTACAAAAATCAACTTCGGAAGTACTACCTGTTGTATTTTCGATTACTACTTGCAAGTTCCCATCCTCATCGAAGGTTTCTAAAGCTGAATAATCTGTTGTGAAAAGATGACAAGAACAAATGAAAATTGATAAAAATAAATACGTTATTCTTTTAATCAGTCTCAACACTATCCGCTTCAAAATTTAACCAAAATCTATTTATCTCTGCGTCATCCGGAATCATAACCGGTTTTATTTCTGCATCGATGTCATACTTCACATCGCTTGGTAAGACATCACGGTCAAAAGACACAAATGCATTGATATCATCTAAAGAAATGATTAAAGATTTGAGCGAAGATTGAATTTTGGTAATCTCATAGTGCTTTTTAAGCTCTCCAAAAGTTGAACCGTAACCAATCCCATTTTCGGTTTTATAACGGTCGGAGACAACACGAATGCTCTTGATAACAGAAACCGTATCCAATGCGCCTTTTGGCTCAATAATTAGTAGTTTTTCACCTGTTTTGTCATAAATCTCCATTTTTTTATTCGCAGAATTGACATACGTCAAAAACGGACTATCAGGATTGGAAACCACTACAGAATCCTCTGAGAACAAAGGCTCAATTTCAGAAATCTTTGTCACATTGGAAAGTGGTCCTAATTGGTTATTGGCAATAAGAAATGGATTCTCTTGTTGACATGCCATCAACACTAACACAACAGCTAGAAGGCTTATTTTTCTCATCAAAAAAATTTTTCCAAAAATAGAAATAATTGGGATTTAACATGGCTATTTAACGTGAGGTATTGCGAATAATTATTTCAATACAAAAGTTTTTACGATTCCTAGTGGATCATTTTTGATGTATTCTCTTGCTCGAATGGCTTGTCCAATGGTAAATCGGTCACGGCAGTGCTGTAAGGTATAGGACATAAAATTTTTAATTTCCGAATCTCCTATTTGATAAGGATTGCCATCACAGTCTTTCAATTGTCCCATATAATTGCAGTCTTGAGAAATATAGGTGGTATTGTTGTTCAACTCTCGCATGGCACCTGTATCGGTTACAAAATCTCCAGCACAATTGGCATTGTAGTTTGGATTTTCTTCATCTCGTGTGACACGTTCGCAGTTTTTACCTTTAAAGGCTCTGTGCGTATGTTTAAGGTCAAAAATATGTCCTATTTCATGGACCAAAATGCCTGTGTTGTATTCAAATGAATTGATGGCTATACTTCTTGAACTTACTTGTGCGCCGCGCAAATTGTTCTTAAAATTGGTAAATCGATAAGGAATATAAATATTTATGGCTGTCGAATCCACATATTCTGGATGTTTGTTAGGTATGGACGAAAACTTGGAAAGTGATGTCCAATACAGTTCAGAATCCTCAATGGAATGATAGGCTTTCAATTTAAAACTAATGCTGAAAGGACTAAACTTTTCGTTCAAAACCTTGATGGCTTCTTTAGCTTTCTTTTTTGAGATGGGATTTTCACTTTCGCCATTATCTTGTTGAAATGCCCAAATACTAACATTCACTCGAATCGGTGTAAAGGTCTTCAAATATTCCTCCGAGGTAGATTTCGAATAAAATGGACGTTGTTTGTCGTATGGGTCGCAAAGTTTTGGATTATTACCCATCAGTTTTATGCCTTCAAATTCAACACAATCTGTATTGCTCATCTCTGCGTTTTCAACAATCAAAGCATCCGAATACAATAAAAAAGAGAATAAGAGTAAAAACAATTTCAGCTTCATAAATCAACTATTACAGAATCTTTGTTTTTCAAATTAAAACAAAACTTACAAAAGCTGAAAC
>JAUIFC010000157.1 GCA_030429455.1 Bacteroidia bacterium
TTGGATATCAAAATTTTTGTTGAAACCGATAGTGACGAAAGACTGATTAGAAGACTTAAAAGAGACATAAGTGAGAGAGGAAGAGATTTGGATGAAGTGTTATCACGTTACCAAAGCACACTTAAACCGATGCATCTTCAGTTCATCGAACCCACTAAAAAGTACGCAGACATTATAATTCCAAATAATCAGTATAATAATGTGGCTATTGAAGTAATACAAACCATAATAAGAGAAAGACTGACCTAAATTATTTTTTGATTAATGAATTGGAAATCCCTTAAAAACAATATTTGGTTCAAAATCCTGACCAATAGATATGTTCTAGTCCTAGTCATTTTTTGCACTTGGATGCTGTTCTTTGATGCTAACTCTTGGCTAAATCACAAGAAGTTAGATAAAGAACTTTCTGAAGTTAAAAGTAATATTGAATACTACAAATCTGAGATTAAAAAAGACAGTAACACCATAAAAAAATTAAAAGATTCGACTGAAATTGAAACGTTTGCGAGAGAACATTACTACATGAAACATGAAAATGAAGACGTCTATATAATAAAACATGAAGACAGCATAAATAAATAACACTATGAAAGACCTTAATTTTAACGAATTTGAAGAGGTTTCTGAAAAAGCCTGGAAACAAAAAATTCAAGCTGACTTAAGAGGAAAAGACTACAACTCCACAATGATTACGCCGACGGAAGAAGGCATTGACATAAAACCCTTTTATCACAAAGACTCCAACAAGGATTTGTCTATTCCAAGTCCTGAAGATTGGTACATTACAAAACATATTTCCGATGTAAATTACAACAATTGGAAGAATGATATAAAAGAAGGTATCGAAAGTTTTTGGGCAGAAATCGATGACTTAGATCAATTTTCTGTACCAGAGGAATTGGATAAGCCAAGCATTATAAAATTTAAAACAGGGACTTATAGTAAGCCAAAAAAGAATTTACACTATGCCTTTGACCCTATCAACACTTTTGTAACTTCTGGAAATTGGAACGAAAATCAAGCCATAGATTTTGAAAAGCACAACTCATACGTCAAAGACACTCAGACAATAGCCGTCGATATGAGAATCTATCATGAAGCTGGTGGAAACATTTCTCAACAATTGGCCTACGGATTAGCTCATCTTGTTTCTTACTTTAAAAACCTAGAATTAAATCAACTCAAAGACATTAATATTTTGGTCTTTAATTCAGTGGGAACCAATTATTTCTTTGAAATCGCAAAACTAAAAGCGCTTAAACTACTTATTAACTCTATTTGCAAAAAAGAGCATATAAATTACAACCTTAAAATTGTATCCACTCCAGGGCGCATAGACTTCAGCATATACGATTACAACGTTAATATGTTAAGAACGACCTCTATGTCTATGAGTGCAATTTTAGGAGGAACTGATTTTGTTTGCAATAAAAACTATGACGAAGTTTTTAAACACCAGAGTGACTTCAGCAACAGAATATCAAAAAATCAATTACTTATATTGAAGCACGAAAGTTACTTCAACAAAGTTCAAAATCCGACCGAAGGTAGTTATTATATCAATCAATTGATTGAGTCTTTGGCAGAAAAAGCATTGGAAATATTTAAGGATATTGAAAAAGCTGGCGGCTTTATTCAACAATTATTTGATGGAAAAATTCAGAATAAATTAGAAGAACAATTTATTAAAACTGAAGAAAAAATAACCGCGAATGAAAAAATCATGGTTGGCGTGAACAGATATATCAATGAGGAAGATAAAATGTCGGAAGTCATTGAAAAATCGATATCTGCTCCAACCAACAAAAGAAAAACGCTCATTAGACCAATCGTACAAAGACGATATGCAGAGAATTTAGAAAAAGAAAGATTAGCGAACGAAAACAAATAAGACCACAATTATGAGTAAAGATTATAAAGACTTAAACCTTGATTTTGATTTTGAAAATAATTCTTCAAAGAAGTCTGTTTTTTCTACCAACGAAAAAATTGATATCAAAAACAAGTACTCGGCAGAAGATATCGAAGATTTAAGACACCTTAATTATGTGGCTGGAATACCTCCATATTTAAGAGGTCCATATTCCAGTATGTATGTAGGAAGACCTTGGACCATAAGACAATATGCTGGATTTTCGACAGCAGAAGAAAGTAACGCCTTTTATCGTAGAAATTTAAAAGCTGGACAGAAAGGCCTTTCTGTGGCATTCGATTTACCAACTCACAGAGGATACGACAGCGATCATGAACGTGTGGTTGGCGACGTTGGCAAAGCTGGCGTAGCTATAGACAGCATAGAAGACATGAAAGTTCTTTTCGATCAAATCCCTTTGGACAAAATGTCTGTATCCATGACCATGAATGGAGCAGTTTTGCCGATTATGGCCTTTTATATTGCAACAGCTCACGAAACAGGTGTGGAATCACATCAGCTTTCTGGTACTATACAAAATGACATTTTAAAGGAGTTTATGGTGCGTAATACATACATCTACCCACCTACACCATCCATAAAAATCATTGCAGACATCTTTGAATACACGTCTAAGAATATGCCGCGATTTAACAGCATTAGTATTTCTGGTTATCACATGCAAGAAGCTGGCGCAACAGCAGATATTGAATTGGCATACACTTTGGCAGATGGTATAGAATATATAAAAACGGGGTTGAAAGCTGGTATGGATATCGATAGTTTTGCACCTCGATTATCCTTTTTCTGGGGAATCGGCATGAATCATTTTATGGAAATTGCCAAAATGAGAGCCGCACGATTATTATGGGCAAAATTGGTCAAACAATTTAATCCAAAAAACCCAAAATCTTTAGCGCTTAGAACACATAGCCAGACGAGTGGTTATTCCCTAACCGAGCAAGACCCTTTTAACAATGTTGCCAGAACATGCATTGAAGCAATGGCTGCTGCATTTGGAGGAACTCAGAGCTTGCATACCAATGCTTTGGATGAAGCCATAGCACTACCGACAGATTTTTCGGCAAGAATTGCAAGAAACACACAATTGTATTTGCAAGATGAAACTAAAATCACCAAAACTGTAGATCCTTGGGCTGGAAGTTATTACATCGAAAAACTGACGCAAGAATTAACGGAGAAAGCTTGGAAACACCTTGAAGAAATTGAAGAATTAGGTGGTATGACCAAGGCCATTGAAAAAGGAATTCCAAAACTAAGAATCGAACAAGCTGCTGCAAAAAAACAAGCCAAAATAGATTCTGGCCAAGAAAAAATCATAGGGGTTAACTGCCATAAACTTGAACAAGAAGACCCTATCGCAACACTTGAAGTAGATAACCAAAGTGTTAGGCTACAACAGCTTAAAAAATTGGATGACATTAAGTCCAAAAGAGATGATAAAAAAGTAAAAGAAGTATTACAAGAATTGAATCTTGCTGCCAAAACAGGCCATAAAAACCTATTGGAATTGGCTGTTGAAGCTGCAAAACTAAGAGCAACACTAGGCGAAATAAGTGATGCTTTAGAAGACGAATATGGCAGACACAAAGCAGAAATACAATCCTTTAGTGGAGTTTACAGCAAAGAAATGAAAGAAGACAAAACATTTGAAAAAGCGAAGCAAATGGCAGACGAATTTGCCGAACTTGAAGGACGTCGCCCAAGAATAATGATTGCAAAAATGGGACAAGATGGTCATGATAGAGGTGCAAAAGTAGTGGCTACAAGCTATGCAGATTTAGGTTTCGATGTGGATATAGGTCCACTTTTCCAAACGCCAAAAGAAGCGGCTATGCAAGCTGTGGAAAACGATGTTCATGTTCTTGGCGTATCTTCTTTGGCTGCTGGACATAAAACATTGGTTCCAGAAGTTATAAAAGAGTTAAAAGAATTAGGCAGAGAAGATATTATGGTTATTGTTGGTGGAGTAATTCCTTCAGTAGATTATGAATTTCTATTTGAAGCTGGAGCTGCAGCAGTTTTTGGTCCTGGTACAAAAATTAGCCAAGCGGCCATAGATTTACTTGAAATATTAATACGAACTGTACCAGATTAAAGTCTATATATAAATGAATTATAAAGCAAAAATGCTAAGAGACAATGCTCTTGAAGGAAAAACTTACATTGTAACAGGTGGCGGAAGTGGTTTAGGCAAATCTATGTCTAGATATCTGCTTGAGCTTGGCGCAAAAATTGTCATCACATCTAGAAATTTAGATAAGCTAAAAACAACAGCCGAAGAACTCGAAAAAGAAACAGGGAGTGAAGTCTTGCCTTTGCAATGTGATGTAAGAGATTATGAAGCTGTATGTAAGATGAGAGATGACAGTATTGCCCGTTTTGGAAAAATTGATGGTTTGCTAAACAATGCAGCTGGAAATTTTATTTCTCCTACCGAAAGACTGTCCTCAAACGCTTTTGACACCATAATCGATATCGTTTTGAAAGGGACAAAAAACTGTACCTTGGCATTGGGCAAACACTGGATTGAAACCAAAGAAA
This sequence comes from Bacteroidia bacterium, assembly GCA_030429455.1. Classification (GTDB taxonomy): domain Bacteria; phylum Bacteroidota; class Bacteroidia; order Flavobacteriales; family Flavobacteriaceae; genus Psychroflexus. The sequence goes on from JAUIFC010000157.1 coordinate 4,481, forward strand.
AAAACAAAACTGTTGTAAATATTGTCACCACTTATGCATGGACTGGTTCTGCATATGTTGTCCCAAGTGCAACTGCCAAAGCTGGTGTTCTCGCAATGACAAGATCATTGGCCGTGGAATGGGCGAAATATGGCATACGTTTTAATGCCATTGCTCCAGGACCATTTCCGACAAAAGGAGCTTGGGACAGACTTTTGCCAGGAGATTTAAAAGAAAAATTTGATTTGGCTAAAAAAGTACCTTTAAATCGAGTTGGAGATCATCAAGAATTAGCAAACCTTGCAGCCTATTTACTATCAGATTTTGCGGAATACCTTAACGGCGAAGTAATCACTATCGATGGTGGCGAATGGTTAAAAGGCGCTGGACAGTTCAACTTGCTTGAAGATATTCCGAAAGAAATGTGGGATATGCTCGAAATGATGATCAAAAGCAAAAAAAGAGGCTAGTGAATTTAGGATTTAGGATTGACGATTTCGCATTATTTATTTTTCATCATTTAAAAGACAAGAATCTGAAGTCATAAATCTTAAATCTATTCAAGGAATCCTTTATCAAAAGACAATGGTAAGAGCTCTAACAAGGCTTTTACCATTTTTATTTTACCTTTAGTTCCCATAAAATAAACTTCAATGGGTGTTTTTTGTTTCTGCTCGTACTCCGCGATAGCTTGTCGACAAGCACCACAAGGTGGAACGGCTTTTGTATTTTCTTTACCAACTGGACCAGCGCAAATAGCTATAGTTTTTATGTTTACATTTGGATATTTTGCACCGGCGTAATAAATAGCTGTTCGCTCTGCGCATAAGCCGGAAGGATATGAAGCATTCTCCTGATTACTTCCTGTAACTATCTCATTATTTGCAAGTAATATAGCCGTACCAACTTTAAAATTGGAATAGGGCGCATAGGCTTTTTCTCTTGCCTCTTTGGCTTTAGCAATTAATAATTGTACGTACTCTGGACATTCTGATAGATCATCAAATTCATAAATAGTCGATTTAATTTGATATTCTTTCAAAATTTTTAATATTCTATATACGTATCTTCTCCAATGTTAAAGGTTAATGAAAACCTTAAGGTTCCCTCAAGTGGATTCTGAACAGGTGTAGTCGAAAATAAGTACGAGGCATCTATAGATATTGCATTATACTTAAAACCAGCTCCTAATGTCAAAAATTGTCGAAAACCTTTTTCTTCAGCTTCATGAAAATAGCCTAATCTGAATGCAAAACTATCTTCAAACCAATATTCTGCTCCCATCGCCCAAGTTATTTCTTGAAGTTCTTCTGAAAACCCATCAGGAGCATCCGAAAAGGAATTGAATATACCTGAAAAAGGGTCACCATTTCTGTAATCATTTAATGCTAATTGACTCTCTGGGGTAAGCTGACCCGTTTGTTCATCAACTTCCAGAGCTGGTGGTGTTGGCACCAATAGTTTATTGAATTCTAAATAAACGCCAATTCTATTCGATACGTCCAATATAAAGTCAAATCCACCTCCTAATCTTAAGTTGGTTGGCAGGAAATTTTCGTCTCCAGCATCATCAAATCTAATCTTTGGACCAATATTCGAAATAGCTGCGCCAAATCTCCATCTTCCACCAAAAGAGTTGTAAAACTGCTCTTCACTTTGGTAAAATGCTGAAATATCGGCCGAAAAACTATTGGCCGCTGTTGCGTCTCCATTAAAACCCGGAATTCTTTGATCGGATCTGATGTAGCGTCCTGTAACAGCCATCGAAAATTGTTCGCTTAACCTTAATGCATAACTCAAATCAAAAGCAAGTTCATTAGGTTCAACTTCTCTTGGAACTTGATCTGCTGTCTCTCTTAACTCTACTCCTCCTAGTCCAAAAAATCTTAGACTCCCAGCAAAAGCACTTCTTTCATTTATTCTGTTGAAATAAGTCAGTTGACCAAGATTAATATCCGAAACCAATTCTCTTAAATATGGCGTATAAGCCAGACCAACTCCTGATTTCGTTTCTGAAAAAACAAATTTTGCTGGATTCCATTGTTGTGAAAATGCATCGACAGGTGTCGCAACTCCCATGTCTCCCATTCCAGAGGCGCGAGCATCTGCAGCAATTAAAAGAAATGGAACCGCTGTCGTAATAACTCGACGATTATCTTCCTGTGCGTTTACGTTTTTCAAACAACCTAAAAGGCTTATAATAAGTAATAAATTTATTTTCTTCATAAAAAATTTAATTGTAGCAAATATATAATTAACTGCTTAGAGCTTAACTAGTTTTTCGATTTTTTCAACTTTTTTATCAATGTTTGGCGATTCTACAGTGAGTTTATAAACATACACGCCTTTACCTATTTGATTCCCAAAATCATCTCTGCCATCCCAAGTAATTTCCCTAGCCAAAAAACTATCGGTTGTAATAGTTTCGTTATGTGTCCAAACTACTTTTCCCGTAACTGTATACACTTGTACTTGAACATTTAAAGGTATTTGAGGCTGATTGTGGTGAAACCAGAATTCGGTATAACTTACAAAAGGATTTGGATAATTGAAAACTCTTGTTATATCTAATCCACTTTCGTTGGCAACTCTAAAAGTAATTTCTGCTGTGGAAGAATTATTAAAGGTATCCCAAGCTTTAAAACTAATTGTATGAAGGCCGTCTTCAAGATTTCTTAATTTATATAGAACTTCACCTGAAGAAAAATCGTCAACTTCGGCTTCATAATAGTCATTTAATATAATGGGGTTGGACTCATCGCCATCCAAAATAGCGACTATATCATGTCCAATACCACCAGCAGTATTTATGCCATTGTCATCTTGCAATTTTGCTAATATAAAAGGTGAGTCATTTGTTATTTCACCGTCAATAAATGACTCATCATTCATATAGAGTTGAATAAATGGGCCATCGTTGTCTTGAGCAGCATTTTCATTGATGTCGCCTATTAATATGTTATTGCTAAATCCAGATTGGTCTTCCAAAGCACCATCTCTAACCGAATAAAAACTTACTCTACCATTTTCAACTGGAATTCCAGTATCTTTTGGCAATACAAATTCAACTTCAAATTCGCCATTGCTCACAGAGGCTTGTCCTCTAAAAAGGGTTTCGCCTAAAGTTGAAAAATCCATGATAAGTAATTCGCCCTGAGAATTTCTTGTTCCATCGTTAGCAAGCGTTGTCCGTTGAATGCGTTTATCAAAAATTGTTGTAGTCACAACGCCATTGTAATTTGTTATTCTGTTTCCATTTGCATCTATTATTTCGCCAGCAAACTTATTTTTACTTAATGCTTTTAATGTATCTGCAAACTGATTAACTGGCGTGTCATTGATACGCGTTAGTCTTATGTTCGGATCAGGAAATGGAATTTTTAATGCGGGGTCGCCTAAGTAAAACATGATTCTTCTTCCGTTGGAACTTATTTCATTTTTTGTTCGTCTGACGGCTTCTCCCACAGAAATTTTTTCATTATTGTAATCAAAAAGAAAAGGAGCCAATTCCCTGTTAACAGTCACGCCATCTCCAACAGAAATCGCCCTTGTCGTTGTAATCATGCCTACTGGACCTCCATTTGGATTTCTGTAACATACTTCGCCAGCTGTAAGTCGTAATGGATTATCAAAACGCGTAAACTCGCAAGTAACGGTTAGAAAAATATTGTATCGATTAGGATTTTGCCATTCTTCTACATCTGTCTGAGTGACAATACGTTCTTGAGCCAAACCATCTTCACCGCCATGCCCAAAATAATTTAATACCGTTGCTCCAACTTCAACTTGATTTTGAATTTCCGCATTCACTCTTGGGTATCTGTCTCCACCGGCAGATGTTTGCTGTTGAAAAGCATCGCTGTGAATCTTTTTCACATTGATATTTGGCTTATTTACTGAAATTTCATCCCCTAAATTATCCAAATTGACTTGTATACTCATATGCTCCCAGTCTTTATCAACATCGTCTGAAACCAAAATGAAATTGTTACGCCAGGTATCATAAGATGCTCTTTTGTCGTACTCAATAATTTTGTCAATAGCTTCTCTTGCTTGTTGTTGATTTTCGACCACAATTCGACCGACGGCAACATCCATTTTATCCGATGCGGACATTCGGCCTTCGTTGGCATCCATGATAACAAAAAAGTCATCGGACATGAAAGATGACGCCGTTGTCGCATAACTGTTTAAACTTTGAAAGGTAGGTACTATATTAGTATTATTTGGTAATCGGTTTTTGTAATCAACCGAAGTATCACCTATTATGCCCAAATATTTGAGTCTATTATCTGGTGAAGAAGCATTGTCATAAATATATTTGATAAAATTTCTAATCGCCACAATATCTTGCTTTCCTGTTGAAAACTCATTATAAATTGACTGAAGATCGACTACTTTAATAAACAATCCATCCTGAGCACGTCTGTAATCTGCTAATCTATTGGCATGAGATAAATATTCGTCGTTTGTAATAATGATG
>JAUIFC010000158.1 GCA_030429455.1 Bacteroidia bacterium
TGGTGGAAATCCTACTCTAATTTTACCATGTTTGATTTCTGGATGATTAATTAAATATTCCATCGCAGACACAATCTCAGTGATGCCCGCTTTGTCGTCTGCTGCTAGCAACGTATTGCCATCTGTGGTAATTATGGTTTGACCGACGTATGCCTTTAAATCATCAAAATAATTTGGTGAAAGAACCATGCCTTTTTCTTTGTTTAAAACAATATCCCCTCCATCGTAATTTTAGTGAATCTGAGGATTGATATTCTCTCCTGTATAATCTGGTGAAGTATCAAAGTGAGATACAAAGCCTATACATGGCACATCGGTTTCTATATTGCTTGGCAAAGTGGCCATAACGTAGGAATTTTCATCGATAGACACCTCTGTGAGACCAATCTGTTCAAGTTCTTCTTTTAAAAGATTTGCCATTTGCCATTGTTTCTTAGTACTCGGTGTTGTTGTACTATTTGGATCGCTTTGAGAATCAATTTTAATGTATTTTATAAATCGATTTAGGATAATATCTTTATCAATCATTTTAACTAATTTATCATTTATATGTAAAATTAGCGATATAAAACCATTTTATACAAAAAAAGGAGACCAATATTTGGTCTCCTTTAATTTTATCTGGATAATATGATGTTACTGTTTCACAAACTTAAACTTCCAGTATCCGATGTCTCCAAACTGAATATCCAATTCAAGTCTTGTGTTATTTTCTGTCAACTCTGCGATGTATGTGATAGAATCTACAGCCAGAGAAGGATCGGATAATTCTCCAGCATTATTAACTTTTGCAAGACCCATAAAAGCTCCTGTACCTGATAATGTTAATGATGAACCATCGAAAGAATAAGTCGCTGCGTTAGAACCGTCATGTGGAAACACTGGTGCGCCACAACCTTCAGGATCTTGACCTTGCCATCCTTCCAACCATGTATCTGCTCCTAAAATATTTTGGAAAGTGCCATCGGCATTAAATACATATTCATCATCAAACAAACACGCTCTTGTAGCCACATCGTCTGATGAACTTGAGAACCATGAGACATCGTCTTGAGCTGGCCCAACACCAAAAGCTCCAGATTCTGGTGCTAGTTTCCATGTTCCTACTATAGGAGCCTCTTCAACTTGCTTCACAAACTTAAACTTCCAGAAACCTATGTCTCCAAACTGAATATCTAACTCAAGTCTTGTGTCGTTTTCAGTTAATTCTGCGATGTATGTAATAGAATCTACAGCCAGAGAAGGATCAGATAATTCTCCGTCATTGTTAACTTTTGCAAGACCCATAAAAGCTCCTGTACCTGTAAGAGTTAATGATGATCCGTCAAAAGAATATGTCGCTGAACTAGAGCCGTCATGAGGAAATACTGGCGCACCACAACCTTCAGGATCTTGACCTTGCCATCCTTCTAACCAAGTATCGGCACCTAGTACATTTTGAAATGTTCCATCTGCGTTGAATACATATTCGTCATCAAACAGACAAGCTCTTGTGGCAACATCGTCTGCTGAACTAGAGAACCAAGACACATCGTCTTGAGCAGGACCGACACCAAATGCACCAGACTCAGGTGCTAATTTCCATGTACCAACGATACCTGTTGGGGTGTTACCACCACCGCCTCCATTACCAGGTCCTGGATCTGGAGCAGGAACAAAAACAACAGTGTGATCTTTTGTTATGGTAACATCTTCTTTACCAGTTAAAGAAGCTGTAACCGTAATAGTATATGTAGCTGTTTCTAAAGGGTAATCATATATAACCAAAGGTCCGCTAGTTTGAAACACATCCTCAGTATCGTTAGGGTTACCGAAATCTACCGTATATACTATTCTTCCATCAGGAATTGCAGTCTGTGGCAAAACACCTGTTTCAGTACCTTCTTCATTTAGCGTTGCTATAACGAAATCTAAACCTTCAATTATGTTTAATTGGTCATCATCTTCACAAGAGAACTGTATGCCCAAAGCAAAAACTAAAATTAAGCTTGTTATAATTCTTTTTAAATTCATTTTTATTATTTATTTAGTTTAACATATTTTATTTAATAGCCAGGATTACCCCATCTTTCTTCAGCTTGTGCCAATTGAAGTTCTATAAGTGGGATTGGGAAAACCTCATTTTTATTTGTTGTAAATCCTGGAATAGTAGAAGCTGCTCTTCCTGTTCTTACAAGATCAAAGAAATAATGGCCTTCGCCAGCTAATTCTTTTCTTCTTTCCAAGTAAATTGCATCTAAAATGTCGCCATCTGCTGAAGAATAATCGTTACTATTACCTCCATAAGCTCTTGCTCTCACTTGATTTAAATAATTGATAGCATTCGAACCTCCTGATTGAGCCTCAGCTTCTGCTGCCATAAGTAAAACATCTGCAAATCTTATTGATCTGTAGTTGTTAGCATAGTTTAATGGATCTGCGCCTTGTCTATCATCTTCTTTTCTTGGCATGTATTTTAAGTTAAACAAACCAGTATCGTCTCTACCAACAGAATAATTGATATCACCATTTCTTAAATCATAGAATGTAGCTGCTCTTCTCATGTCATTTTCATCGAACAGATCATATAATTCTACAGAAGGCAAACAAAAGCCCCAACCTGAATCATAATCAGGATTGTCATAAGGCGAACGAGGTCCACAGAATTTAGGGAAATACGTTCCTTGACTACATGTTATACAAGACCAGCTAGCTGGCTGAACTCCAGTATATTGAATTTCAAATACAGATTCTGGCCCATTTTCTCCTGCGGTATTGAATAATACCTCGTAATCCGAACCTTGAGTTAGACTATACTGACCACTTGATATAACTTGATTTAAAGTCGATGCTGCATCAGCAAACTTTGATTGATCAAAAGTACCGTGATATAAGTACACTTTACCAAGTAGAGCTTGAGCCGCACCTTGAGTAGCTTCGTAAGGAAGATTCTGTACAGACGGCAGATTTGGAATAGCCTCTTTTAAGTCTTCTTCGATAAGAGCGTAGGCCGTTGCTACATTGGCAACTCTTTCTAGAGCGAACTCATCTTCTGGATAAATTCGTTCGTCTGCTATTCTTAAAACACCATTCACCTCAGTGGTTTTTAAAGGCACATTCCCGAAATGCTTAACCAATTCGAATGTGAAATATGCTCTTAAAAACAATGCTTCAGCGATTAACTCATTTCTGTTTGCAAAGTCCGTTTTATTTCTATTTTCAAGAATAAAATTGACTCTATTCAAACCTCCATACATTAAGCTCCAAATATCTCTTATTTGGTTTTCATCAGAAGGTGTATGAATCATCAGGTTGATGTTTTGAAGTGTTGGCTGATCATAGTTAAATGAATCACCACCTGCAGCATAGTCAGGAGAGGCAATTATATCGGTCAGTACATTCCAGAACGTTGCTTGAAGCATATCATAAGCTCCAATCAAAGCGTTTTCGTAATCTTGCTGATTGTTAAAAAAGTCAGCATCATTGAATCCATCAGGTTGAACTTCCACAAAGTCATCACTACAACTTACAGCAAAAATCAACATTAGACAAGCGAATAGTTTAAAATATTTCATCATAGTTTTTAAAAATTAAAATTAACACCTAAAAGATACGAAGAAGCAACTGGGTAGAACCCATTATCTATGGCACCACCAAGTGGATTACCATTATTTGCAGAAGGATCGTATCCTAAATAATCTGTAAAAGTATAAATATTATTTCCAGCAAGATAAATTCTTAATTTATCAACGCCAAGTTGCTCATTAACATCATCTCCAAATGTATAACCTATTTGTACATTTTGAATTCTAAAGAATGAAGCATCTTCAACATGGAAATCATTAAAATTGTCTGAATTTATATTGGCTCCAGCAATCGCTCTTGGTACTGAATTGCTTGTACCAGAACCTTGCCAACGATTAATCATATAAGTTCCTCGATTGGCAAATAAATCTGCTCTTTCATAGTTTCTAATCATATCATTGCCAAGTGAACCAAAACCATTGGCACTAAAATCAATGTTCTTGTAAGTAAATCCTATATTAATACCAAAGGTAAAGTCTGCAATAGGAGATCCTATATTAGTTCTATCGTCTGGCGTAATTTGACCGTCGCCGTTAACGTCTACAAATCTTAAATCACCCGCAAATACATCTTGTATCGTATTGTTAGCGGCATCGGCTTCAGCTTGCGTTTGATATACACCATCTGTTCTGTATCCAAAGAAATGACCTAAAGGAAGGCCAGGTTCCATACGGGTAATATCTGTAATCCCTAAGCCAACACCATATTCTCCCGCGACAGGAGTTTCTCTTCCGTTAAGTGAAATTACTTCGTTATCTACTGTGGCAAAATTGAAATTGACATTAAATTCGAAATCGTCTCCTACTTTATCATTGTAGCCCACAGCAAATTCAATACCTTGGTTTCTTACTGTACCAGCGTTGATAAATGGAACACCAGATCCTGGAGCTGCACTTCCTGTTGTACCTGATGCCTGAGGAGCCAACAACAAATTTTTAGTTTGTTTTGTATAAAAATCTGTCGTAATATTTAACTTTCTATCGAAGAGTCTAAAATCAAACCCAAGATTTGCAGTTTCTTGTTGTTCCCATTGTAGGTCAGGGTTTCCTATTCTACCACCTGCTAAACCAAATAATAAACCGCCAGTATCTGTGATTCCTGTACCAGGATCAATCACCGCTTGACCATCAAGTCTTGTGACAAATGGGAAGTTTGCAAAAATTCTATCATTACCAATTACACCATAACTTGCTCTCACTTTTAAGTTATTAACCCACTCGGCTTTTTGCATAAAATCTTCGTCAGAAATATTCCATCCAACTGAACCAGAAGGAAAATAACCCACATTATTATTATCTTCTGGAGAAAATCTTGAAGAAAGGTCACGTCTTATAACCGCCGAAAACAAATACTTTCCTTTATAATCGTATTGCACACGTGTAAACGCAGAAGATAAACGAGAATCAAACCAATCCAAACCATTTTCCAGATCGGCTTCCGTAAATCTTGGTTCTACAACCATTCCTGGATCGTTAACGGTCTGTCCTAATTGGTTTGTACCAACATCTGTAAAACCAACGTTACCATAAAAATCACCCGCAGTTCTGTAAAGCGATGTACCTAATAGCACTGTAAGGTTATGTGCGTCATCAAAGGTATTCGTGTATGTGATTAAATTATCCCAAGTGTAATCGTAAAAAGTAGCTCCAAAATCTACAATTTCATTTGTAATATTATCGTCATTAGGATCACCAATATTGGCTGCCTTACCATTGCCATAGAATTGCTCTGGTCTGAAAACATCGTCTAAAACACTCGCATAGTTTCCTTGAAATCTGGATGTCGCTTTGAAGTTATCCCAAAATGAATACTCTGCACCTAAAACTCCACTAAATCTAGAAACTCTAGATGTATTGAATGTATTGTTAATTTGTGCAACGGGGTTGATAATTTCAATCTGAGTAATTTGATTAGCTAAGCTAAAATCGCCATTGGCCTCTCTTACCGTTGCATTTGGATTCATATTCACTGCATTGTACAGAACAGCGCCTATTCCTCCTTCAGGTAAGTTTTGTTTTGTAGATAATGTGTGTATCCCATTCAATGTTATTTTAAGATTCTCTAAGGCAAAATAATCTGCATTAAAACGCGCAGTAAAACGTTCAAAATTATTTTTACTACCACCTACAATACCATCTTGAGTTAAATACGAAACCCCTGCTGAGTAGGCTAATTTTTCTGTACCACCAGACGCAGCAAAATTGACACTTGACATCAAGGCGGTTTCAAAAACTTCATCTTGCCAATCCGTTCCTTCTTGAGGATAAACTAAAAATTGGTTGCTGTTGGCAGCATCATTAACATATTGTGCAAAATCGAAAGCATTCATTAAGTCAATCTGTTGACTTGGTGTTTGAAAACCAGTAAATGTATCTAAGGTAAACTTAAGCTCAGAAGAAGTTCTACCTGTTTTGGTCGTAATTAAAATTACACCATTCGCTCCTTGAACACCATAAATACCAGCGGTTGCATCTTTCAATACATTAATAGACTTAATATCATTTGGGTTTAAAACAGAAAGGTCTTCTATCCTGTTTCCATCTACAAGTATTAATGGTCTATTGTCGCCGTTAGTTGTAATACCTCTAATTCTAATGTTAAGACCACTACCTGGAGAACCTGAATTGGATGTAATGTTTACACCAGCTATTTGACCCTGAATTGCTTGCTCGACCCTTACTGGATTCATTTTCTCAATACTTTCAGAATCTAAAACACTAACTGCACCTGTTACCTCTTTTTTACGTTGGGCGCCGTAACCAATAACTACAATTTCTTCCAAAGCCTCTGCTGACACTTCCAGAACAATGGTAATGCTCTGTTGCCCTGTGTAGACTACTTCTGCCGTTTTAAATCCTACATAAGACACTTGAATGACCTGATTCATTTGAATGTCATTTAAGGTAAAATTGCCATCAAAATCGGTCACAGTACCAATTGTTGTGTCTTTAATCTGAACATTAGCGCTAGGCACTGGAATATTAGCATCGTCTAAAACAACACCAGAAACCGTACTTTGAGAAAACGCAATCGATGTAGTAATACTAAAGATTAGTAATAAAATCTGCTTTTTCATATAATTAAAAATTTTGTTAAGGCAAATTTAACTTTTATGTTTGAAATATATGCACAAAATCACTATACAAATACTATAAATTTATGTATGTGTGAAATTCATTTGAAAATTTCGTACAAATAACTGTTTTTTAGAAGTTTAAAAATAATAAACAAATGCTAAATATGTTTAAATGTAAAAATGTTGTATAGTTGATGTATGGTTTTTTGAGTCTTGTATTTGCCCTTTAGAGAAAATTATATCAGAAATTGTAACAAAAAATTTAAAATACTCATCATCAGATGATTTTTTACCCTTATGACTTGATAAGCTTTAATTATTCTTAACATCAAATCTGAAAATGATTAGTCTTCTGAAGTCAAAATAATTATTTTTGAACAAAAATTGATATGTACAAGTGGATAGTCAGACCTACGCTTTTTTTGTTCGACCCAGAAAGAGTACATTATTTCACTACAACTTTATTAAAAGTGTTATTAAAGACACCTTTGGTTTCGTATCTTATAAAAAGCACCTATCGTTTTGAAAGTCCAACTTTAGAACAAAATGTTTTTGATATTCTATTTAAAAATCCTGTAGGCTTAGCTGCTGGATTTGACAAAAATGCAGAATTTTATAAGGAAATGCATGCTTTAGGATTTGGTTTTATCGAAATTGGAACGGTAACACCTAAGCCACAATCCGGTAATCCTAAGAAAAGGCTGTTTCGACTTAAAGAAGACCAAGCCATTATTAACCGAATGGGATTTAATAATAAAGGTGTAATAGCTGCTATTGAAAAACTAAAGACTAAAGGCGACATCATTATTGGTGGTAATATTGGAAAAAATAAAGTTACTCCAAATGAAGAAGCCATAAAGGACTATGAAATTTGCTTTGAAGCACTCCATCCTTATGTCGATTATTTTGTCGTAAATGTAAGTTCGCCAAACACACCAGATTTAAGAGCCTTGCAAGACAAAAAACCTTTGCTTGAAATCCTTAGCCACCTACAACAATTAAATTCTGTAAAGCCGAAAAGAAAACCTATACTCCTAAAAATAGCACCAGACCTCAGCAATTCTCAACTTTTTGATATCATCGAGATTGTAGAAGAAACAAAAATTTCTGGTGTTATTGCTACTAATACAACCATAGACAGACAAGGACTTAAATCGAAAAACAAGACAGAAATGGGTGGATTAAGTGGTAAACCCTTAACTGCTCGTTCAACTGAAGTTATTTCTTTTTTGAAACAAAATTCTAAATCAAAGTTTCCAATAATTGGTGTTGGTGGCATTCATTCAGCTGAAGATGCCATTGAAAAATTTGATGCTGGCGCAGAGCTTGTGCAACTCTACACAGGTTTTGTATACGAAGGGCCTCAATTGGTAAAGGATATTAAAAAAGCCTATAGCAAAAAAAAGTCTTAGTTCCATATACCAACAATTTTACATTCACAAATCTTGAAAAACATTGGCAAATTCCATCTTAGAATTTTTAATTGCATCCATATTGTTAACCATATCGCCAGGACCCGATATCATTTATGTTTTGATAACAAGTATTCGTAAAGGTTTTAAACCAGGACTTTTATTAAGTTGTGGTTTGGTATCGGGTGTCATAATTCACACCAGTCTTGTAGCTTTTGGTTTTTCTGCTATAATCAAAGCTTCAGAACATCTTTATTTGGCAATTAAAGTGATTGGTGCACTTTATCTTTTATACCTTGCCTATAAAGTGTTTAAAAGTCCTGCCGAAATCGATTTTTCTAGTACTGCCAAAAATGAAAAAAAAGGAAATTTATTTACTCAAGGTTTTATAATGAATGTACTCAATCCTAAAGTAACATTGTTCTTTTTAGCGTTTTTCCCATCATTTTTATGGGATTTAGAGCATAATAAAATCTCGCAATTTTACACCCTTGGAATTGTTTTTATGCTTCAAGCTCTTGTTATTTTTGGTATTGTAGCGCTGTTATGTCAACGCCTTTACAAGTATTTAAAAACACAACCAAAATCTGCAATAGTTTTAAAATATCTTCAACTTATAGTTTTTATTTCTATTGCGGTTTACATACTTTTGGATCATGAATATTGAAGACTACAGAGGGTATTGCTTATCCAAAACTGCTACGACAGAATCTTTTCCTTTTGATCAAGATGTGTTGGTATTTAAAGTCATGAACAAGATGTTTGCACTCACATCGCTAAAAAAATGGGAAAACGGCGATTATAGCGTGAACTTAAAATGCGACCCGAGCAAAGCCACAGAATTAAGAGAAAAATATCCTGATGACATTTTTCCAGG
>JAUIFC010000159.1 GCA_030429455.1 Bacteroidia bacterium
TAATCCAAATCCTGAAAATCACCTTGATCATTCAAAAAAATCGTCCCTTTCAAATTTTGATTTTCCACTTTTCTATCCGATGTAAAAAACCTTGGCGTATAATAATCACTTGGATCTACAGCAACAAATTTTGAGTCTGAACTATAGGAAGTACTAATTGAAAACAAATTTTCTGAATTTAAATTTTGAAAAGCAGAAACCTCATTCAACGCATCAATTTTCCAAACTTGTGATATGTTTGAGGCATCTTGAATATCATATTGAACAACCGAAGTTGATATCGGAATATCCAAATTTTGAAAGCTAAATTGACTACCAATTCCCTTGAGTTCGCATTTTGCTTGTAACCGAATATAATCCAAAAAACCTCTTGCCGCAGGATTGCCTTGTTTGTCATAGGTCAATTTTACAGTTACTTCGTTAGAAGAAACAGTAGTCTGATTTGAAATCCCATTTCCGTTGGACGGCAAATTATCTCCATTTGCACCTACGGTTACATTACCCACATTATTTGAATTGATATCGATATTAAAAACTGTACTCACTACAGATATGGCACCAAACTCAATTTCGTAAAATAATGGTTCTGAGGTTATTAAATTATTAAAGCTAAACTTGTATTCCCGTTCCGTTTGGATATCAAATCGATCTCCAAACCATCGACGCCCAGTTAAAGACATGCTAGTTTCATCAACCTCATAAAATCTAAAATCATCAAAACTGGTGACTGTCAAATCAGGTGTCATTGAAATATTCTGTTCATTTAAAATTCTTACGGGCGCATCATTATTTACGGTTACATAATAAAAGGCTCTATCGGCGTATGCATTAATATGTGTTTGGCTCTCTTCGTTCCAACCTTCTGTAGTTTCTGCATAAAACAGGAAATAATCTCCAGAATTAAATTTCCCATCATCTCCATCAAACATCTGTAATGGAAGTTGAGGTGGATCAAAGAATTCATTTTCACCATTCAACAAAGGCATCATTTGACCGCCATGACTATATACTTTAATGTCGTTTGAAGAAACCTCACTCAAATCTAAACCAAGTTGTGATAAAAATGAATGCGTTACTCTATGAACCCCTGTTTTTTCAACATAAAATTTGTAAATCTTTCCATTTTCCAACATAGAATTTTGAATACCCGAAGTACTTTTATTATCAAAATCTGAAAATGTTCTTTCTCCAATTCTTTGTAAACCATAAGAGAGTACCTTTTTATACTGTCCATTATCTTCAATGATAGGATTAAAGGTTATCGTAGTATATAATGTATTTCTTGCTCTACTTTGAACTATTTGGGCATCCAATGTGGAAGGAATATTTTTTAACTCAGCAAGAACATTTGGACTTATTATTTCATAGACCACATTTATAAGCTCATAATTTCCAGATTGAATATTATCCAAAGTTTTTTCATACATTACACGGTTTTGGTAATAGTCGTATTTAAAATTTTTATCTTGAAATCCTGGTACATATTTGTTCTTTTTCTCCTCTATTGCAACATCTTTTCTATCCACCCAATCTAAGGTGTAAAAAATGTCCTGAGAAAACAGTTTTTCTGATGAAAATAGCAGTAAAAAAGAAACTATAAAAACCCTCATATGTCTTGTATCAACCCCTAAAATAACGCACATAAATCTAATCTATTATCTTGTAAATTTAAATGAAACTTAAAAGCATGAAATAATATTGATAAATTGTCGTTAATTGTTATATTGCGAACCTATTTTCAACAAATTTAACATGATAAGAACAAATCATCTAAGTTTATTTTATTTTTTGGCTATTGGGCTTTTATTCACTTCATGTAACAACTCACGTGATTACACCAATGTGTCCAGAGCAACTGGATTTGACATTACAGGGAGAAAAGGTGGTCCAGACTTTAGACATAAAGATGTGCAAGAAGCTCCAGGCCCTGGCTTAGTCGCTATCCAAGGAGGTACTTTTACAATGGGTCAAGTGAGAGAAGATGTCATGCATGACTGGAATAATACGCCAACTCAGCAACATGTTCAGTCCTTTTATATGGACGAAACTGAGGTGACTAACAACATGTATCTTCAATATTTACATTTCTTAAAAACCACTTATCCACCAGAAAATGAGAATTATAGCAACATTTATAAAGGTGCTTTACCAGACACCTTAGTTTGGAGAAATCCTTTGGGTTTTAATGAAAGTATGGTTCATAATTACCTAAGGTACCCTTCATTCTCACAATATCCTGTTGTTGGAGTCAATTGGATTCAAGCAGTTGAATTTAGCGAATGGAGAACAGACCAAGTCAACTATGGCAGACTATCTGAAAAGGGATATACAAAAAGAGATGCACACCTTAACATTTCTGATACCATATCCGCTTTCTCCACACAGACTTATCTTAATTCTCCATCATTATCTTTAAATGGAAATAAAGAAATTTTGTTAGGAGGAAAAATGTCTCAAAATAAAATGAAAAGAGACAGCACCAGCATTTATGTAACTCAAAGAGATGGCGTTTTACTTCCAGCTGAATACCGACTACCAACAGAAGCTGAATGGGAATATGCCGCTTTAGGCATGTCTTCTATTAGAGACTATAATTCTTATCGAGGAAAGAAGAAATACCCATGGGATGGTGAGTTTACTAGATACGGAAGAGACAAAATAAGAGGTGATCAACAAGCGAATTTTAAGCAAGGTTTTGGTGATTATGGTGGTATTTCTGGCTGGAGTGATGATAATGCTTCGATAACAGCACCAATTAAATCTTATGAGCCAAATGATTATGGCTTATATGATATGGCAGGAAACGTTGCTGAATGGGTTGCTGATGTTTACAGACCAAATATTGATGAAGATTTTAACGACTTTAATTACTACAGAGGAAACGTATATACAAAAAACAGTATAGGTGCTGATGGTAAAGTCGAAATTCTTGAAACTTCAGACGTTCAATATTATACAGCTAGCGACGGCAGCAAGGTGGCGACAAGTTTCCCTGGACAAATCAAACAAGTTCCTGTAAATGAGGACGAGACCTATTTAAGAACTCAATTCAACAGATCTGACAACATAAACTTCAGAGATGGAGACAAACAATCTTCGAGATATTTTGGCCAGCAAGGAGAAATTGAAGTTGAAAAAAGAATGTACAATTCGCCTCAACATCAAGTAAAGACCGACTCCATTGGAATGGTAAGAGAATATGACAAAAGTAGCGAAAGAACAACACTTATAGACAATGACATTAGAGTGATCAAGGGTGGTTCTTGGAGAGATAGAGCGTATTGGCTTGACCCAGCTCAAAGAACTTTCTATCCTCAAGACATGTCTACCGATTATATTGGATTTAGAAATGCGATGTCCATGGCAGGAGCGCAAAGCAAAACTAAAGTTAAGAAAAGAAATTAAATAAAAAGGAAAAGAATTAATTCTATAAGCCCTAATTTTGAATTAGGGCTTTTTTTATTATTCTAATTGAACTTAAAATGGAAATCAAAGATATTCATCAGCTATTTTTAAAAAGTGATGGCGTAAGTACAGATACTCGACAACTTAAAAGCAATCAACTTTTTTTTGCTCTAAAGGGAGATAATTTTGACGGTAACAAATACGCCAATTTAGCTTTAGAAAAAGGTGCCAAGGCAGCAATTATAGACGATGACACCTACTCGACACCCAATACAATTTTAGTGAAAGATGCTTTAGTTACTTTACAGGAGCTTGGCACCTTTCATCGTGATTTTTTAAGAATTCCAATCATTGGCATTACGGGAAGTAATGGAAAAACCACAACAAAAAGATTGATTCATGAAGTACTGTCGAAAAAATTTAATGTTGTATCTACCAAAGGAAATCTAAATAACCACATTGGCGTACCGTTAAGTCTTTTAAGTTTGAATGAAAACACAGAAATTGGCGTAATTGAAATGGGTGCAAACCACCAAAAAGAAATTGAATTTTTGTCCAATTTGGCAAAGCCAGATTTTGGCTACATCACCAATTTTGGCAAAGCACACTTAGAAGGTTTTGGTGGTGTTGAAGGTGTGATAAAAGGAAAAAGTGAACTCTATGATTTTTTAAGAACACACAAAAAAATAGCATTTGTGAATGCAGACGACGAAAAGCAAATGCAAAAGCTCAAAAATTCCAAATTCTTCAGCATTGGAGAAGGTGAACATGCCAATTTTAAAGTTTTCTTTAAACATGCAAATCCATATGTAGAACTGGAATTTGAAAAAATAAATGTAAAGAGCAAACTCATTGGAAAGTACAATTTTAGAAATATAGCTGCGGCCATCGGAATAGGTCATTACTTTGGTGTATCTAATGTGAAAATAAAAGAAGCCATTCAAAATTTTAAAGCAAAAGACAATCGTTCTCAAATAAAAGAAACCAAGAACAATACCCTTATTTTGGATGCCTACAATGCAAATCCATCGAGCATGAAAGTTGCTTTAGACAGTTTTGATAATTATGAAGCAGATAAAAAAATTGTAATTCTAGGCGACATGTACGAACTAGGAAAAGATAAAATAAATGAACATCAAAACATTGCCAAACATGCCGCTTCTTTATCTTTTGATGCTATTTATTTATGCGGTACTATTTTCAAATCTTCTGTGGAGAACAATGACAATCACAAAGTTTTCGAAGCGTTTGAAGAATTGAAAGCCTATTTGGAAAATAAGGCGATTAAACATGCAACAATCCTCATAAAAGCTTCGAGAGGAATGGCATTAGAAAGACTGGTTTCTGTGCTTTAACATGTCTAAAAAAGTAACTTTAAAAGACATAAACAAAATTGCCATTCCAGCAATCATAGCTGGTATTGCCGAACCTTTTATCTCTTTAACAGACTTGGCGATAATTGGAAATGTAACGATAAATCCAACCGAATCTCTAGCAGCAGTAGGATTGGTGGGATCGTTTCTAAGTGCCATCATTTGGATTCTAGCTCAAACCAAAACAGCAATATCGGCCTTAGTTTCGCAACATTATGGCGCTAAACGTTTACATGCCGTTAAGACTCTCGTACCACAAACTATTGGATTAAATTTCCTACTCAGTCTACTTATTTACATAACTACTTATTTTGCGGCAGAGTTTATATTCAGAGTTTATCAGGCGGATGGATTAATTTTGGATTATGCCAAAGATTACTACAGGATTAGAGCAATAGGCTTTCCTTTCACCTTAGTTACTTTTGCATTATTTGGAGTGTTTCGTGGTTTACAAAACACGGTTTGGGCGATGAGAACAAGTTTGATTGGTGCAATTGTCAATGCCCTTTTTACATACCTGCTAGTTTATGGCATACCTGGTGTATTTGATGGTTATCATCTTGCTGGCGCTGCTTTTGCAAGCTTATTTGCACAATTTGTCATGCTCTCAATCGCTTTTTATTACTTTATGAAGAAAACCCCATTTCATTTAAAAATAAGTTTTAAAGCCAATCCAAATTTAAAACCACTCATATTAATGAGTTTAAACTTGTTTTTAAGAACACTCTCTTTAAATATTGCTATTTATACAGCAAATGCCTTTGCTACAGGATATGGCAATTCTTATATCGCAGCACAAAGTGTTTTAATGAATGTCTGGCTTTTCTTTTCTTTTTTTATAGATGGTTATGCCAACGCTGCTAATGCGATTGGCGGTAAATTATTTGGTGAAAAAAACTTCAAATCTTTATGGTATTTAGGTTTGGATGTTTCCAAATATTCAATTGTAGTGGCTATCGTTTTAATGATATCTTGTGGAGTCTTTTACCGGAATATCGGAGAAATTTTTTCACAAGAACCTGAAGTCTTAAAATTGTTTTATGCCGTCTTTTGGGTTGTTCTTGCTATGCAGCCAATCAATGCTACTGCTTTTGTTTTCGATGGGATTTATAAAGGTTTGGGAAAAGCCAAGTTTCTACGAAATATTCTCATGGTCGCCACATTTTTAGGCTTCATCCCTACTCTTTTTCTATTGGATGCTTTTGAATTAAAACTATACGCCATTTGGGGCGCTTTCGTTATTTGGATGCTCATTAGAAGCTTGAGTTTAATCATTCATTTTAGACTGAATTACTACAAATTTTGACATTTCCTAATTGAGAATTTAAAACAGTTTAACAATTGCTTACTTATCATATTCATTTAATTCTATTACTTTAGAAAAATGAATTATAAGTTTACACAAAGCGGATTTCGTTACGAAATTTATAATGAAGAAAAATCTTCTCCATTCGAAAGGCTATTCGAAATTTTTAAAGAATTGATTACTTACACATCAGGCGATTTTGACGAAGCCATCGATTGGCTCAAGGCACTGGATAAGGAATATCAGCTAACTACGGAAGATTATACCATAAAAGATTTTATAGACGACTTGATAAAAAAAGGGTATCTGAGAGAAGAAGTAAATCCTAATGGAGGTAAAAAATTAGAAATTACGGACAAAACTGAACAGGCCATAAGAAAAAAAGCGCTGGAACAAATTTTCGGTAAACTGAAAAAAAGCGCTGCCGGTCAACATGAAACAAAATCTAAAGGGATTGATGGAGAACCTTCTGGCGAGTTAAGGCCTTACGAATTTGGGGATGCATTAGACAAAATTTCGATGACCGACAGCATTAAAAATGCGCAATCACGTCAAGGTTTTGAAAACCTAAATCTTACAGAACAAGATTTAGTCGTACAAGACAACTACCATAGGTCTCAAATGAGTACTGTCCTTATGATCGATATAAGCCATAGTATGATTTTGTATGGCGAAGACCGTATTACACCTGCTAAAAAAGTAGCAATGGCATTGGCAGAACTTATCATTACAAGATATCCTAAAGATTCTTTGGACATCATTGTCTTTGGCAACGATGCCTGGCCAATTAAAATAAAAGATTTACCATATTTAAATGTTGGTCCTTACCATACCAATACGGTTGCAGGTCTTCAGTTGGCTTTAGATATTTTAAGACGAAAACGACACGCTAACAAGCAAATATTTATGATTACTGATGGTAAACCTAGCTGTCTGCGAATGTCCGATGGCAGTTACTACAAAAATAGCGTTGGTCTAGACCCGTTTATAACAGGCAAATGTTATAATATGGCTGCCCAAGCTCGAAAATTAAACATACCAATAACCACTTTTATGATCACCTCCGATCCTTACCTCCAAAAGTTTGTGGACAAATTTACGCAATCGAATAAGGGGAAAGCTTTCTATTCGGGATTAAAAGGCTTGGGAGAAATGGTTTTTAGAGATTATGAACAAAATAGAAACAAAAGAACAAAATAGCATGAACCTTCTAGATATTTCAACACTTGGCGAATTAAAACAAAATAATTACCAATCTAAATCTGTAAAGGAAGAATTAAGAGACAATTTAATTCGTAACATAAAAAACAATATAGACAGTTTTGAAGGCGTCATTGGTTATGAAAACTCGGTGATTCCACAAGTAGAAAGAGCGATTTTATCAAATCATAACATCAATTTATTAGGACTAAGAGGACAGGCTAAAACCATGATTGCCAGAAAGATGATCTATCTCCTTGATGAATATATCCCAGTAGTCAAAGGTTCCGAAATAAATGATGACCCTCTTAAGCCCTTGTCAAGATTTGCTATTGAAAAAATAGAACAAGAAGGTAACAATACGCCGATAGAATGGCTGCATCGTACAGAACGTTTTTCAGAAAAATTGGCAACGCCCGATGTAAGTGTAGCCGACTTGATTGGTGATATCGACCCTATAAAAGCAGCTAATTTAAAACTAAGTTATGCCGACGACCGCGTTATTCATTTTGGTATGATTCCAAGAGCTAACCGTTGCATTTTTGTCATAAACGAACTGCCAGATTTACAAGCAAGAATCCAAGTGGCATTGTTTAACATTCTACAAGAAGGTGATCTTCAAATTAGAGGTTTCAAGTTTAGATTCCCTATGGATATACAATTTGTATTTACGGCAAACCCAGAAGATTATACCAATCGAGGAAGTATTGTAACACCACTAAAGGATAGAATCGGTTCGCAAATTTTGACACACTATCCAAAATCTGTAGAGATAGCAAGACAAATCACACAACAGGAAGTTAACCTGACCGAAAACCAAAATAAAATTTTTGTCCCTGAAATTGCGCAATTGCTATTGGAACAAATCAGTTTTGAAGCCAGGCAAAGTGAATACATCGACACGAAAAGTGGTGTAAGCGCGAGGTTGAGCATTAGTGCCTATGAAAACTTGGTAAGCACAGCAGAAAGACGTTCGATGATAAATGATGAGGACGACACTCAAATTAGATTATCAGATTTTAATGGCATCTTACCTTCCCTCACTGGAAAAGTAGAATTACTCTATGAAGGTGAACAAGAAGGCGCTGAGTTTGTTGCTCAACAGCTTATAGACAATGCCATAAAAACATTGTATAACACCTATTTCCCCGAAATAAAAAAGCTGGAGAAAAAAGACGAAAAAAAGTCTTATGACGACATTATAAACTGGTTTGTAAATAATAGAAGCATAGAAATCTTAGACGATTCGCCTGACAACCTGTATAAAGAAGAATTGCTAAAAGTATACCCACTAAGAGTTTTTGTGAAAAATCATATTTCTATTGAAAACGAAAAAGACCTCTTTTTCATGATGGAACTTGTACTATGGGCGTTAACCATTCATAAAAAACTCAGTAAGAACAGGTTCGAACAAGGCAACGAATTTCAAGACTTATTTGGAGATTTTCTAGGTGGTCTATAGGAAATTATCAGCACAAATCCCATAGTTTATCTTTAGGCGTATTGGCAACAAAGGTCATTTCTTCTTTTTTTGTTGGATGATGAATCACTAATTTTCTGGCATGAAGATGAATTCCGCCATTTGGATTACTTCGTTTTGCACCGTATTTTAAATCACCTTTGATGACA
>JAUIFC010000309.1 GCA_030429455.1 Bacteroidia bacterium
CTCACAGAAAAAATATCATTGCCAAGCTTAGATTTAAGAATATCACAGAATTGGTTCGGTTTGCCATTAAATCAGGGATAATTACGTAATTCGGTAATGTAGTCGTTAAAGGTTTTTCTCATCATAAGGCTGATTAAGTTGATGATGGCTTTAAGAGATTTCAATAAGGTTGTTGAAGAATCTTAATTCGCTGATTCGCCTATGTTTCCTGCAGCGAAGATAGGGTAGCGCTGTTCGTAGCTTCTAAGGTGTATTGCTATATATCCTTCGTAATTGAGCCAGTCCTGATAGGTCATAGGAGTGTCATCATCCAGCCTCGTAATTCTGCTTAAAAACACAGGATCATCTCCATAAATATAATCGAGGTAGATAGTCATCGGCCCCAAATTGGCAGTATCTCCGTTATGAATATGCCCTATATAAATCTGCTCAGGATCAGTGTTTTCCAACTC
This sequence comes from Bacteroidia bacterium, assembly GCA_030429455.1. Lineage (GTDB taxonomy): Bacteria > Bacteroidota > Bacteroidia > Flavobacteriales > Flavobacteriaceae > Psychroflexus. Next base: position 453 of record JAUIFC010000309.1, read on the forward strand.
TATTTTCAGTTCTATGGAGTTATCTGAGAGTTTGTAGATCCGAGCCTCCCCATAGATTTCACTTTTACCCTTATATGGACCGATCGGGTATGAAATAGAATCATCAGTGCGGTACGGTTCTTTTTCGCAGGAAAAGAATAGAAGGGCAAGACAAAAACACAACATGAACAATCTCATGCGTATGAAAATGCTTGTTGAACTGAATTGTTTTGATATTAGGCAGATATTGTTCAATACAAACCACAAATATAAATGAGTCCAAAACTTGCAGGTCATGGAAAGATATTATTTTAAATTACTAGTGTCCGAGAAAAGATTTTTCGAAATCAAGATTTGCCTTAAAATCACCCTTTATGTTCCCTGAAGGGAAGTACTCTGCAACTCCCTTTAGGGTTGGGACGGTCCGCCGCTGCGGTAGTTTTGACGGAGCGTGAAAAATCTTTTCTCATTTAATTTAAATGGGCTTTTTATAGTCTGTTAAAATTTAGTCGGATGACAGTAATTTTAAATGAATGTTTATTGATTAGAAAGATTACCCTTGTATGGATTGATAAGTTAAAACATTGAAATTTCATGGAGAACTCACGTGAACAATGTCCTCACACTTTAAGAACTGTTATATATCTTTAGATAAATTAATATGTCCTATGAATGTAGCAGAATTAAAGACCCATTTACATCAAGAAATAGAAAGCATAAACAATCTGGAGCAATTGGAGGAAATACTTGCGATGCTAAATGTTCCGAAAGTTCGATTTGAAAAGATGTCATTAGAGGAATACGCTGAGGCAATTGATGAAGCTAGAAAACAGATTAAGCAGGGACAATTTACTAGTGTTGAAGATCTGGAAAAGGAATCAGAGAGTTGGTGAAAGAGAGAAATGTGATTTGGTCTGAACCCGCGAAAAATTCACTTAAAAAGCACTTTGATTATATCAAGAAAGATTCGGTTACAGCTGCGAAAAGGGTTAAAGTTCTTTCCCGAGAAATATCAGCTTGATGAATATTATCCAAACAACCCCGGGAATATCAGGCGGTATTTTAGATGGAGTTATCGAATCTTTATTAGGTAAATAACAACACCATAGATGTTTTAAATGTTATCCATACCAGCCAGGAACCTGTAAATGAATAACAAATCACGCCACCTTCTTGTAATTCCAAACGGCCAGACTATTGATCACAAAAGCGTAGCTGGCAATTACCAGAAATTG
>JAUIFC010000160.1 GCA_030429455.1 Bacteroidia bacterium
AAAGCAAAGCCATTGGTTTTATAATTTTCATTGTCGCCTTGGTCTTCATATAAATAAAACGAACCCGTTTCTCCAGGAAAGACCCTTATGATCAAATGGTTAGGAATGTCCTGTAGGTTAGAAATTTTAGGATACATGGGAATGATAGAACCTTCTTTAATAAAGAGAGGTAATTCTTTAAGCATATAATTTTTGTTTACAACTTTTCCACCTTCAAATCTTTCTCCAGTAGACCATTGGTGCCAGATGCCTTCTGGTAACCACACTTGGTGTTCAACAATTAAATCATCACCTGTTGGCTGATAAATTGGAGCAAACAACATTTGATCGCCATACATGTATTGGTACTTAAACTCATAGGCTTTTTCGTTTTCTGAATAGTCATAATACATTGGTCGGCAAAGCGAAATACCTTCGTCATAGGCTTTTCTTGCCATCGTGTAAGTATATGGAGCCATAGCATACCTGAGGTTTAATAAGTCTAACATATGTGGAAGTTCGTTGGGGAACATCCAAAAGCGTCTTTCTATCGAAGAAATTTTTGCACTATGCGTCCTTAAAATTGGATTGAAAATACCAAATTGTAACCATCTCGTATATAATTCTGCATCGCCATCTAAATCTCCAGAAGCATGACCACCAATATCATGACTCCAATAGCCATAGCCTACATTTGATGCTGTATGTGTAAAATAAGGCTGATACTTTAACGATTCCCAGGAGATTTTATAATCGCCAGAAAAACCAATAGGGTATCGATGATTTCCTAAGCCACCCCATCGGTGAAAAATCATTGATCGCTTGCTGGAGTCTTGATCCATGTTAGAAAAAAAAGTATAGTTTAACCACCATGTATTACTTAGGTTTTCGACTACTTTACTTTTAGGGTATTGCTGCCAGTCTAGCCACCAGAAATCAACACCCCAATTTTCGTAAGGTTTTAAAATGGTATTGAAATAAGTTTGAGCCCATTTTTTTTCTGCCATACGGTAAGGGATCCAATCTTTTTTAGCTGTGTCAAAGTCATAGGCTTTGGCAAAATCTTTGTATTGCGATTCTAAGGCTGCAATGCCAGATGCAGGATGCAGGTTGAGTGCTGTTTTTAAATTTTCTTGGTTGGTCTATTCCATAAATTTTTCAGGTTCCGGAAACAAGGCTTTATTCCATGTATAACCTGTCCAACCTAACAATTCGTCAAATGGATCTCTTTGAGGATTTTTAATATCCTTTAAACCTCCATGAGTTAGATGCCAGTCCATGTCTATAATCAAAACATCAATAGGAATGTCATAGCGTCTAAAATCTGCTACTAAATCTTTAAACTCTCTATCCGAATAGGCCCAGTATCTCGACCACCAGTAGCCGAAGGCATATCTTGGAGGCATAGGAATCTTTCCTGCAATAGTGGTGTAATTCTTTAAAGCTTTTTTATAATCGTAGCCATAAGCGAAAAAATACCAATCGTGTTCATTCGCATTTTTAGTTTTGGACACCCACTTCCATTCGGAGTCATCAAACAAAAAGGTTGACGTATCATTTAATAAAAACCATCCGTCTTTAGATAAAATACCATCTTCTAATGGAATAGCGGTTCCATCCCATGTTTTGTCACCGTTATAAGCGTCAAGCGTTCTTGTGGTTCCTAAAAGGTTATCGCTGTTCTTCATCCCAGATCTCCAGACTACAGGTTTATTATTCATTTTAAATGAAATCTCGAGGTTAGACTCGGAAAAAGCTGATGAATCTTTTTTATAGCGAAGCCTTAAAGCTTCCGTTTGAATGACAAGCCATTTCCCTTTGTTTTTTACCTTAAATTTTGGAACTTCTGTATTTCTGTTAATAATCGTAAAAGATGCTCTGTCTTCGAATGTTTTATCACTATCCCATTCCATTCTGATGACTTCTGGACTTAGAACTGTAAAGCGAGCATTACCCGAGGTGATCACAGCATTTGTATTTGCTTTAGGCTGTTGAGAAAAGGCATTAAATTGAATTAAAACGACTAAGAAAATAGCGGTTAGAAATCTTAAAGACATGAGTTTGATTTATTGGTTTAGAAAAATTGTTTTATTGAGCTCTGCACTTTTTTTAGCAGCATCGAGAATTTCCACAACCAGCATGTTATTATCCAGAGCATTTAAGTCAAAAGGGTTTAATTGTATCTCATTTTTTACAACAGCAGCAAAAAGCGCAAAGGGGTCGTCTAAAGGTGCTTTTCTTTCTTTTAAATTCATGACTTCCTCTTTGTAGCCATCATAACCTTCAGAAATACGTAAGCGTAGATCGTTTCTGTTGTCTGCATAAATGACACCATTTTCGCCATAGATTTCCATGTCTTTTCTACCTATTGGCCAGTTCCATGAACCCTGAATAACGGCAACGGTTTCATCGTATTGTAAAATAATTACCGATTCGTCGTTTACTTTTGGGTTGTTTTCGGCTTGTAATTGCTGAGTGATGGCAGTCACACTATTTGGTCGTTTGCCATCCATCATCCATGTTAAAATATTTACGCCATAACATCCAAAATCTACTTCAGCTCCACCACCATTTTGTATTGGATCGGTGAGCCAATCTAAAAATTCTTTATTGATTCCAATTTTTTTAGGCCCTTTATGTCCATCATGAACCATTACTTTCCTTAGCGCTCCAATGGCATTATCCTCTTTGAAGAGTTGATAAGCTTTGTGTGTTGTAGGATACCAAGTTGTTTCATAATTAGTGAGTAAATAAATATTATGCTTTTTAGCTAGGGCTTCCATTTTTTGGGCATGTTCTAGACTTACCGCAAGAGGTTTTTCGACCATGACGTGGATGCCTAGTGGTGCTGCAGTTTCTACAACTTCTAAATGCTTGTATATGGTTCCAAATGCTGTAACCGCCTCAGGTTTGATATGATTTAGCATGTCTTGCATACTTGGATAAACAATATCCATTGAAAAATTATGCTGTTTGGCATAACGCTCAGCAAGTTCTTTATTAGGTTCTACTATGGCTACAATTTCTATGTCACCTCTAGGTTCGCTCCCAAATATCCAGTGCACATGAGTATGAGTTAAACCAATAACACCTACTTTTAAGCGCTGCTTTTTGTTTTGTGAAAAAGAATGTATGGAGACCAGAAACATTAGAAGTAAAGTATGTATAGAAAATTTCATGATTTATTTTTTTCAAATATATTTATCTAAAGTTTAAATTAATCAAGAGATAACCCTCTAGGTTTAATCAATTTTAAATATTTATATATGAAAAAGTGAACTATATGTCCATCATAGACTTTCTGCGTACTTTTATTCTAGTAGAATCTTATTAGCGATTATCAAATCTAAGCTATTTATTCTTTCAGAAATTTTAGTGTATTTCCGTTTTCAAGTTTCAAGAAGTACATTCCTTTGACAAGATTTTGAACGTTAATTCTTTCGCTGTTAGATACGGTACCTCTAAAAACCTCTTGTCCTAATTGTGAATACATAGTGAAATTTTCTTTAGAAGTTAATCCATTGACGTGAATAACATCTGATGTTGGATTTGGATAAAGTACTATGTTATTTTCCTTATCAAAATTATTAATTGAAAGTGTAGTTAAATCAAATTTCGAAATTTTACCTGGAACTGGAGAAGAAAAATATAAGTCAGTACCGCTGATTATTATGCTATTTGGTTGTGTTGTATTTACAACATCAGAAATTACTGGCGTCGCATCGTTTAAGTTTATTCTAGAAATTTTATCTGCATTAGTTTCTACAATGTACATATATGGACCATCGATTGCTAAACTAATAGGAGTAATTACTCCGGTTACAACATCGGTGAGTGTTGGTGTACTGTCATTTAGGTCAATTTTAGAAACTCTATTTTCGTTTCTTATCGCGATATATAAAATACTTCCGTCAAGTAATAGGTCAAAAGGACCATCTATCCCTGAAAGTACATTAAAAACTGATGGCGTAGAGGCTGTAACATCTATTTTGGAAACCAAATCTCCTGTAAATTGTGCAAAATAAAGCTCATTTCCGAAAAATTGCATGCTGCGAGGATTTAATAGTCCTGAAATCAATAGCGTTGATGTTGGTGTTGGTTGGCTAAGGTCTATTTTAAGGATATTGCCTTGACTAGCTTCTGTAACATATAGATTTGTGCCGTCATATGCCATTCCATAAGGATTATCTATGCCTGTTATTACATCGCTAGCCATTGGAGAGGTTGAGCTGGTATCTATTTTTGAAATTTTACTTCCAGAAAACTCTGCTACATAGAGTTCGTTACCAATAAGGATTATTTTACCGGGATCAATTAGACCACTAACAACATCGGTAGTTTGAGCAAAGTTTTTTGATATTAGAATTGTACAAAACAATATCAAAGCGATAATTTTTTTCATAATAATTCAGATTTTTAAAAGTATTTTTTAAAAAATTTAGTGTGAAGTTAAACTAATTTTTAGAATAAACCAGTGTAAAATCAGGAATTATAAAACTTGATATTGTGTAACTAACTGTTTTTGAATTGCTTTAAATAAAAGTACCTTGGGCGGGAATCGAACCCGCACTTCCGAAGAAACTGGATTTTGAATCCAGCGCGTCTACCAGTTCCGCCACCAAGGCATTTCAAAGAAGAATGCAAATGTACTATTAAAAATATAATCTATCATAATAAAATTAAAACTTTAAAACGTAGAAGGAGAATATTCTTTAGTGTTGTGATTTTGCATAAGAGTTTAAAGTTATGCTTTGTGAAAGTGATTGTAGAAATCAACGCATTAAACAATAACTTAAAGTGTATCTCCTTATAAACTTTGGACATGGCAACCTTTCTTTATATACCAATAACTATCGGCTAACTTACAATCAGCTCTTCACATTAAAACCTCGTTGCTCAAAATCCCTTAAATTGGTTTCGAATGGAATAGTTAAATACATCCCTAAAAATAATCTTATTACCAAAATAAATATTTACTTTTGCATTTTGTAGAAAAATAAGTAAAAACATAGCTTATGTCTGATAAAGATAAGGTTGCAAAAATATTTCCCTGTTCGCAAAGTGAGGTTTTGGCTCAATCTATTGCGGACCATTATGGGATGTCTCTTGGTAAAGTAAATCGATTAGAATTTAGTGATGGTGAATTTCAACCATCCTTCGAAGAATCAGTTCGTGGAGCAAGAGTTTTTATCATTGGATCTACGCATCCATCTTCTGATAACCTTATGGAGATGTTGTTGATGCTAGATGCGGCAAAACGATCTTCTGCCAGACATATCACGGCTGTAATGCCTTATTTTGGTTGGGCACGCCAAGATAGAAAAGACAAACCACGTGTTCCAATTGCTGCAAAAATGATTGCAAAAATGCTTGAAATTGCGGGAGCAACACGTATAATAACCATGGATGTCCATGCCGATCAGATACAAGGCTTTTTTGAAAAACCAGTCGACCATCTTTTTGCTTCAACCATCTTTTTACCTTATGTCGAAAATTTAAATTTAGAGAATCTCACCATCGCTTCTCCAGATATGGGTGGTTCTAAGAGAGCTTATGCGTACTCTAAGTATCTGGAATCTGATGTTGTGATTTGTTACAAACAGCGTAAAAAGGCTAACGTCATCGCTCATATGGAACTCATAGGAGATGTTACGGACATGAATGTAGTTTTAGTTGACGATATGGTAGACACAGCTGGAACCCTTACTAGAGCGGCAGACTTGATGATAGAACGAGGAGCACGCAGCGTTAGAGCAGTATGTACTCATCCAGTGCTTTCTGGAAGTGCCTATGAGAGAGTAGAAAACTCCAAATTGGAGGAATTAATCGTCACCGATAGTATTCCTTTAAAACAGGAAAGCCCAAAGATAAAGGTATTAAGTTGTGCAGATTTGTTTGCAGATGTAATGAAAGCAGTACACCTTAATAAATCAATAAGTTCAAAATTTTTAATGTAAATTTATATATAAACAATGAAATCAATTACGATCAATGGATCTAAAAGAGAAAGCGTAGGCAAAAAAGCAACAAAAGCCTTACGTAATGCTGGTCAGGTTCCTTGCGTACTATACGGAGGGAAACAAGTTACGCATTTTTCAGCACCAACTATTTCCTTCAAAGATTTAGTTTATACACCAGATGTTTACACGGTTATCCTTGTGTTAGACGATGGTACAGCTGCAAATGCAGTCATGCAAGATATTCAGTTTCATCCTGTAACAGACGAAATCCTACACATGGATTTTTATAAGTTTGAAGACGATCAAGAAATTACAATGAACATTCCTGTAAAAACCGAAGGCGTGCCTAAAGGGGTGAAAATTGGTGGTGTTCTTAGATTTAACCTTCGTAGAATGACAGTAAGAGGAAAAGCTAAAAATCTTCCTGATGTTATTGTCGCAGATGTTACGCCACTCAAAATTGGACAAAAGTTGTATGTAACCGCTGTAAAAAGTGAAGACTATACCATTCTGCATCCAGATAATACGGTTATTTGTCAAGTGAAAACGTCTAGAAATATGTCTGCATCTGAGGAAGATGAAGATGATGACGAATAGTACTATTCTGAACACGATATTCTATAGCAAAAGCACCTCATTTTTGAGGTGTTTTTTTTTAAATAAAAGTCAAATCGAAAAAGAAATAAAATACTCTATCAAAGTATTTGTATTTTTGAATTAAATGTAGCTTTTCATAGTTTAAATGAAGAAATTTTTAATCATTGGTCTTGGTAATCCAGGCCCAAAATATGAGTTTACAAGGCATAATGTCGGGTTTAAAGTTTTAGAAGAATTAGCATCGGCATATAATGAAAAATTTGAGCCTGATAAACTTTCTGATATTTGTAGAATTAAGGTAAAAGGACGATTATTTTTGTTGGTAAAACCTACAACGTATATGAATTTAAGTGGTAAAGCAGTACGTTATTGGATGCAAAAAGAAAAAATTGAAATTGAAAATATTCTAGTTTTAACAGACGATGTGAATCTCAATTTTGGAACACTTAGATTAAAAGCTAAAGGAAGTGATGGAGGACATAATGGTTTGAAACACATTCAAGAGGTGTTAGGCACAACAAAATACGCAAGATTGCGATTTGGAATAGGCAGTGATTATTCAAAAGGTTCTCAAATCAATTATGTTTTAGGAATATGGACAGAAGAGGAGTTAGTTTTGCTTAAAGAAAGGTTAGAGGTTTTCTCCAAAGCTATCATCAGTTTTGGATTAGCGGGTATAAATCATACAATGAACAATTTTAACGGTAAATAGATTTGAATACTTATAAATCAGCGTCTTTTCTAAATCCATTAAGACCAACAGTTGTTACCATAGGGACTTTTGATGGTGTTCATCTTGGACACAGAAAAATAATTGGACAGCTTAATAAGATTGCAACAGAACAAGATCTAGACTCTGTGTTGTTAACATTTTTTCCCCATCCAAGAATGGTCTTACAACAAAATCAGGATTTAAGATTAATAAACACCATCGAAGAAAGGACTCATCTGTTAGCCAAAACAGGAATTAATAATTTGGTGATAGAACCTTTTACTAAAGAATTTTCAAGATTAACGGCAAGAGAGTATGTAGAAACTTATCTCGTCAACTATTTAAATGCCAAAGTTCTCATTGTAGGCTATGACCACAGGTTTGGAAGAAATAGAGATGCAAATATCGAAGATTTAAGACTGTTTTCTAAAGAATTTGGGTTCGATGTTATTGAAATTTCAAAACAAGACATTGACGATGTTGCCATCAGTTCAACTAAAATTAGAAATGCAATTAATGTAGGAGAAATTCATTTAGCTAATAAATATTTAACTTCAAATTTTATGTTGACAGGCGTAGTTGTGAAAGGTAAACAACTCGGTAAAACCATTGGATTTCCCACAGCGAATCTATTTATTTCTGAGGATTATAAAATCATACCAAAGAAAGGAGTGTATGTCGTAAAATCTGAAATCGATGGACTTGCTTATTATGGGATGATGAATATTGGAAATAATCCTACAATTTCAGAAGAACCCAATAAACAAACCATTGAGACCTATTTTTTTGATTTTAAAGGCAATTTGTATGATAAGCTTTTGAAGATTGAAATTTTAAAAAGAATTAGAGACGAAAAAAAGTTTGAGGGATTAGAGCAGTTGATTTCAGCAATGAAAAAAGACGAAGAATTTTCAAAGAATTTCATCAATCAATTATGATTAAGTCTCTTTTGTTCAAGCGAGTAGATAATTCGCCATTAATTGTTTTTAGAATCTTTTTTGGATTTCTCATCGCTGCAGAGGCTTGGGGAGCAATTTTTACTGGTTGGATTAAGAGAACATTAATTGAGCCTCAGTTTACCTTCAACTTTATTGGTTTCGATTTTCTTCAGCCTTTGGAGGGCGATTGGATGTATGTCTATTATGCCATTATGGGGCTTGCTGGTTTTTTTGTAATGATTGGCTACAAGTACAGATTGAACATTATTGTTTATACTGTCATGTGGACGGCTGTGTATCTTATGCAAAAAACTTCCTACAACAACCATTATTATTTATTGGTATTACTACTCATTTTCATGGCAATTGTTCCTGCACATAAATATAAATCTGTAGATGCCAAACTAAACCCAAATATCAAGTCTTTTGACATGCCAAATTGGGTAATAGTTTTTATCATAGCCCAATTATGGATAGTTTATACTTACGCATCTTTAGCAAAACTTTATCCTGACTGGCTTGATGCTACAGTACCGAAAATGTTAATGTCAACCAAAT
>JAUIFC010000161.1 GCA_030429455.1 Bacteroidia bacterium
CAATAATCCAATTCAACATGAAAAAAGCCCTAGTAAGAGCTTAAAATCAGTCTTTGTTTTTGAAATTTAAGGGTTGTGCATCAGCTACCATTGTTGTGCTTTCGTTATTTTCACGTGCTATTTCTTCTTTTTTCTAATTCTGAATTTATACTATTCAGTACTATAACAATTTTTGATTTGAATCTATTTAAACCCGCATAATATGCTTTATTCATTGTGTCGAAATGATAAAAGGGGGCGAAGATTTTGGGGTTATCTAGTAGTTCTTGATAGTCATAGGGCTGTATTAAACCATAAGCAACTTTATAATTTTGATAGACATTAGAACCTTGAATTAAATTAATTTGCTCTAGTCTGTCAAATACTCCAATTATATCCGACAAGTCTGAATTATAATGTTTCGTAATCTGTTTTCGTAAAGTGTCATTTTTAATAATCCCAAAGCCATTTTCTTTTAATAAATCAAAAGCAGAAATATTGAAGGTTTTATATCCCCTATGATAGTAAAGGTCCATCATTAAAGAGTCTAGCCTCTTTTTATATGGTTTTTTGTTTTCAATATGAGCTATCAATTCTTGAGATTTCGAATTTTTGTCTAACAAGTATTCGATGTTAGCATTAATCACAAGTGTATCTTGAACCAATGCTTGTTGGATTTCCTCTAAAATGCTCAATTCTAATACACGGGTCTTTCTAGTTTCATTCCAATTATTGATTTGAAGCGCTATTAATATGCCTATGACTACCAGAATTATTTCACCAAAAGCATAAAGAATATATTTGCCCAGTTTATTTGAGTTGATTAGATTTTGTCTGATTTTACGGAAGAATTTAATCATTGTTTAGTTGTTTTTCATTTTGAGGATAGTTTTGCTATTCTTCCAATTCATTATTAATCAGTTTTTCTATAACTGTCATGTCTTCGAGTAATTTACCAAGCAGTTCAATTCTATTGTTATCTTGGAGATATTTTATTTGAAACATGGCTTCAACAGCTAACAGTAATTTAAATAAATAATCTTCTGTAATAATTTTTGGTTTAATCTTTGCCAGATTTTTATTTTGATTAAATCTTTTGGCTATACTAGTCCAGCCTAATTGTGCTAAACCATTCATTTCAGCATCAAAATTATTTCTATTCCTTTTAGAGATAACATTAAGGTATTCCTGATAACGATTTAATTCGACAAGCTTGTTCCTTATCTCGTCTGTGATTAGCCTTATATCTCCTGTAGATTTCAAAATCTCTATGGTGTTGATGCCATAAACTGCAGTGGTGGTATTTTGAATTTTTATAGCAGCTAATGCCCTAGATATTTCCTGAAAACTCATGTCTGATTGCCTAAACTTTTCTTCATAGACCTCATATTTTGAAACAATTTCTTTTGACTCTTCTATGTACCCATTAATGTTTACTGCCTCTTGTTTAAAGTCTTCTAATAATAACTTTAAATAACTTTCCCTTTTTAGTTGCTCTTTTCGGTTTTCATTCCAATTGTTAATCTGTAAAGCAATCAAAATACCAATAACCACTAGTAGGATTTCTCCAATGGCGTATTTAAAGTATCGGCTTGTTTTTCCTTTTTCCATAAGGTTATATCTGATTTTTCTAATGAAGTTTAGCATAGTTAGTATCTTTTTGAATAATTATTCAATTCTAGGTGATGCGATATTAAGAGATTAAGTTATCCATATAAGACTCTTTACAATTATATAGCCATTGAATGACATGTTAAATACTAATCATCTTCACTTATGCCGCCATTTAGCTTTTTGAAATTACGAACGGTGTTTTGACCATAAATTTCAGCATTAATACGAAGGGTTTTTACATTTCCTTGCTTATCACGTTCAAATTCCATTTTAACTTCAAAGGTGTCTTCACCACAAATGAAAGTATCGTTAGATCTATAGAAATCATCAACAAATCTTGCTTTAAAAGAAGCCAAATCTGTTTGCAACAAGTCTTGGTAGGTTGTAATTCTAAGGGTGTCTGCAATTGTTTCTGCACTGTCGTTCTGCTTGTTGATGTCAATAGCATAAGTACCCGTATAGTCTTGTAATGCCTCTTGAGTAGGAGCTTGGAATTCTGGATTAACTTCAAGTCTTAGCTGATTTCTTATGTCTTTAAGCAGTGGTAGTCTCATTTCTATGCCCGGCAGGTAATTGGTGTAAATTCTATTGTAAACCCAAAGTAAATTATTGATGTATTCACTACTATTCAAAATGTATGCTCTTGCCTCCTTGCAGTCGATCCCATTTAATTCATACTCATGGAACCAATCGTATTGTTGTAATAACTTGACCTTACTGACAAAATTTTGATAAATTTCTTTTTCAAGCACTATAGTGCGTTGTTCCATCATGTCGTATGTTGAAATAATACTCAAGGTCAGGCTATCTTTGTCTTGTAAGGCTTTAAGCTGATTAACACCTGAAGTATTTAAGGTGGTTAACGGAATTACAGAGGTAACGTTATGGGCGTCCTTTTCTAAGAGTTGTTCCGTAAACCCTTTCATTTTTATGCTATCAAAAAGAGGCTTTTTGCTTTCCCAAAAATCGATTTTCCATTGCAAATCGGCGATATCACTGCCTAATTCTAGGATAGTACGTTGGTATATGGCTTTAAGTTGCTTTGATTTTTTACGCTCTTCATTCCAGTTATTGACTTGCAAGGCCAGTAATATTCCTATCATGACCAATAGGATTTCTCCTATGGCGTATTTAATATACCTGCCTGCGGCAGAGCCAGTCTTACTGGTGTTTTTTTTCATGAGTAGGTTTTTTCTGATTTGCCTGAAGAATTTTAGCATTATATTCTTTATTTTATTTTCGAAGCGTCATTGTATTATAATGTATCTCCAATCTCATTCCATTTCAATTTTTGTGAATTCCATTGGTTCTTTATCTATAAATTGTAACCACAATTTATTTTCCGAATCTTCGGTTGTTCCAAAATCTACCTTTAAATTAAAAGCAATGGTATAAAAAAGTGAATTATTAAATTGAACGAGCTCCCATACGTTTCCATTATGAGTATTGATATAAAGTGATTCATCAACATAGTTAATCTTAAAAATTCCTTCTTCTCCATTCACCATGCCTTTATAACTTCCTATGTATTTATGGTATAAGGCTTTTTCTGGTGTGAGGTCATCAACATCAAATTGGTATAAAACCTTATTTAAAGATTTAAGCAATTCTTTTTGGTAAGCCGCCCTTACTCTTTCCCATCTTGTTTTTTGAAGAAAGTACGCCAGAAATGCTTTATTTTCATAAAGCATCTTAATCGCTTCTTTTTTTTCTTCTAAACTGTAGTCCTTTTTAAGGTCAAGACCATTTCTGAACGGATTCGCGCTTAAGGCAGCAAAAAAAGCGCCTGATTCTGTCATCATTAAATTGATAAGATTATCAGATTTGGAATGATCCTCGTAACCGGCATTATATTGCGAAGAAAAGTTGGCTAAAACATTAAGTAACTCTTTATTTCTAATGATGGATGTTTTTCCAGAGCCTATAATCGACTCATAACTTCCTGTAACGGCTTTTAATGTAAAATATGAATAAGCACCCCTGCGAAATTTTTCTATTATGGTATCAGGATGAACTGTATAGTCCTTTGCTTCTATAGCGTCAATTAGATCTCTGCAATTAAGAATAGATTTTTCTTGTGATTGTATCGTTTTTATAAAATTTGATCGTGTCGCTAAAAAGTCTTCTTTAATGTTTGAAAGCATTATAGCTTCTTCATCCTTGTTTTTTCTTAATTCATTGGCATTATTGATTTGTAAAGCGATTATTATACCAATAACAACCAATATGATTTCGCCAATGGCGTATTTGAAATACTTACCGGTCTTTCCCTGAGAAAGTAGGTTGTGTCTAATTTTTCTAAAGAATTTTAGCATTGAATATTTCCTTTTAAATGGCTCATATTTGCTATTTATCCAATTCAGCATTAATGAGTTTTGTTATTTCATCAATCTGCTTTTTAATCTTTTCTAATCTATAAAGCTCACCACGTTCGGTATCATTTTTTAATTGAAAAGCGGCTTCCAGAGTACGAAGTATTTTGATTTGCTCCTGCTCATCAGGATAGTATTTAATCAATTCAGCTTGATCCTGGATTCTTTGAGCAAATGATCGGCCACCGCTGATTATCCTAGCAGAATTAAAAAATTCTAATATGGCTGTATTGTTGAGGCCTGAACTTTTTACTAATTTATCTTTACGCTTTTGAAGGTCAATTAATTTGTTTCTTATCTGTGATGGAATCAATTTTATATCTCCGGTATTTTGAAGGGTTGAAATTGTATTAGAGGGAAAATCAATATTTTTTATTACACTAAACCCTATACCCAAACCTTCTAAGGCCTCAGGTAAGGTTAAGTCTTTCTTATCGTAGATGGCTTCATACGCCTCATACCTGACCAAGTTGGAATCAATAACAGAAGAAGTTTCCTCTATGTAGTTCTTATCTATTTCAAAATCCTCCAGTAGCTGTTTGTAATAAAGGTGGGTCACGGCTCTGGCTTTTCTTTGGTCGTTTAGGTTGTTGATTTGAAGCGCAATTAAAATACCGATAACCACGAGGAATATTTCGCCAATGGCATATTTGAAATACTTACCGGTCTTTCCCTGAGAAAGTAAGTTTTGTCTAATTTTTCTAAAAAATTTAATCATAATTTAATTTTATCAACTCGTTTGTCCTCAATCCCTAAAGGGATGTCCACATGTAATGAAGCATCTATGTTTTTGCAAAACAAACAGTATTTGAATCTTAAAATTAGCTCTTTGCCATAGTCATTTTTTATCATGTATTTAAAGAGAATTTTCATCTTTCAAGATTTTCCAAGTGCTCAATTAGTTTTTCTGTCTTTAACAGTATGTTTTCATTTAAACGTATAAACGTTCTGATGTTGTAATGTTTTAACCCGGTAATACCGTCAGTAATCAAAGGCAATTTTTCTAAATCTACTGTTTGCCATATCAGCTTTTTGGACTCTGACCCCATGCTGTAATTTGAAAAAATAGGGAGATTCTGTGTTATTTGGACAAGCTGGTTTTCATAAACATCACTCATGGATTCAAAACGTCTTATTGCTTTATTCTGGGATTTTTTTAATTCCATAATCATTTGAATAGATTGGGTATCAAAAAAATCAATATTACCTGTGGCTATAATGACGTCGTAAGTATTGGTATTATACTCATAATCAATATAGTTTGTAGTCTCAAAATTTTCAAACAATTTTCTGAAATCATCTGGTGTAGCTGAATTTGAATGAATGAATTTTCTCAAGGCGTTTAGACTGTCTAATTCCTTCTTATTCAATTGAATTAATTGCTTTAACTCTAATGTATCATTGCTATAATCTGCTATTAGGGCCTTTACATAGGTTTTTTTGAGTTTAAGTTTCTTTTGCTCTTCATTCCAATTATTCAACTGCAGAGCAATAATGATGCCTATAACCACAAGGAAAATTTCGCCAATGGCGTATTTGAAATACCTACCGGTCTTTCCCTGAGAAAGCAAGTTTTGTCTTATTTTTCTAAAGAATTTTATCATTATATTATTATTAGTACGAAAGCCCTAATCCATTACTCTTCGTGTAACCACTCGTTGGATGCAGAAAAGTGAAAGCTTTTTCAATTGATTTTGGACTAAAAATAGTGGTTCTATATTATTGTGTTATTTTATTATATTCAAAAATACCTTGTTCAACCTCCAGGCTAAAGCCGTCTATATTATTATTTGCATCTCGGCTAAAAGTAATTATTCCTTTGGACCCTTCATCACTAAACAAAAAAGATAAGGCTCTCTTGAACTTATCTTTTTCTACGCAGTACAAAGAAAAGCTTGTTTGCACAAGATTTGAGACATTCGTTGCCAAATAGTCGTCGATAGGATTTATTCTAATGTTAGTTTTTAATGGATATTCTTCGGGTGTATCTTTGGTATTACTTTTCTTTACTAATTTGTATTCCCCTTTATACTCCTGTAGCATGTCTTCGCTAACCAATAGTTGATTTTTAGGCGAAGTGGGTTCAAAGGCCTTGTTTTTGCTAATCGTTTGAGGATTACCAGTGGTGTCTTCCTGGGGAATATTTAAATAGTCTTCAATTTCTTTTTTCAGCTGTTCTGCCTTACGCAGGCCCTGTATGTGCACTCTATTATGCTTCCCTCTCATAATTACCTTCATTGATGAAAGATGGTATGCAAAATCTCTAACAGCTACATCATTCGCGTCGGTGGTAAAGAAAGAAAGATCAAAATCATGAATAACGCCTCGCCACTCTTTACTGTAAAGATAAGTTTCCATAATGGCATGAAGGCTTAGCCTCCCGTTATACATTTCCATTTTATGTTCTCTCCACTCTGTTACTTCTTGATTGAGGTCAAACGCTGCTTCACCATCAACAAATTGATAATAGTTTGTTAGAGCTTGTCTTAGCGTATCTGCCTTTATCAAATTGATTTTACCTGAGGATACCATGTCTTCGAAAACGGTTCGAGAACTACTAAATTGATTGTAAGAAATAGTCAAGAGGATTACCTTATTCATAAGGACTTTATCGGACCTTATATTTTCATCAGTAAAGGCTTTTTGCAGAACAGTCATATAATTTAGAATGAGTGTATCCTGTTCTATATTATCTTTATAACTGATAATATCTTCATCCAGATTTCGTAATATACCATTAAGGTAGTCCTTTTCTATTTGCCTATTCTTCCTGTTTTCACTCCAGGTGTTGATCTGTAAGGCAATCAAAATACCAATAACCACAAGGAATATTTCGCCAAGAGCATAGAGCAAATATTTACTGAATTTACCTTTGTTCAACATATTTTTTCTGATTTTTCTAAGGAGTGTTATCATTGCTCATCAAGATATTTATTAACTGCTTGAAGTAGCTCAGCATTTTTACTTTGTATTTTTAGCCCCAATCTTTTTAAATTATTCGATCTGCCTCTTGAATCGTATAAAATTTGCTTAAACTCTTCGTTTTTAAATTCTATAAAGAAACGTTCCCTATTAATTGCCTTTGCTGTTGCACTGTTCTCCACATAGTTTAATAATTTCTTCTCACGAAAAAATGGAGATAATTGTTCTGCCACAAACTGAATCTGAGATACGGTGGTAAATTCAACATAATCGATCCATATAAAATACCGTAAAATGGCCTCTTTTAACGCTGTATTGCTTATCTGATTGGGTAAATCAATATTATTTTTTTTTGTAATAATTTGGCTTGATTCGCTATATCTAAACATATCCAAATCCGAAACATCACTTTCCTGAATCTCCCCTTTGGATAGCTGAACCAATTCTTCATGAACCTTTAACATCCTTTCGGCATTAGTAATCAATCTATCTATGGCTAACGAGTCAAATGTTAGATTTTTTATGGTATAGCTAAGAATTTCACGCTCTTTTATTTGCTGTTTTCTATTCTCGTTCCAATTATTGATTTGAAGGGCAATCAGGATTCCTATGACCACCAATACAATTTCGCCAATGGCGTATTTAAAGTATTTTGCCGTTTGATTTTTCATAAGCAAGTTTTGTCTTATTTTTCTAAAAAATTTTATCATACTTTGCTGTAATGGGTATTGATTTTCTCATTTAATCATTTTATTTTGGTTTTTCCAGCTCATATGACAGACCACCAAACATAGAGAATTTGAGCTTTAGGGTATTGTCGTCTTTTTCACTAAATTTCAGCTTAGCTAAAAACCGCTTGGCCTGAAATATGCTGTCGTTTAACTGAACAAATGGAAGTCGTTCTTCTGAAGTAATAAATTTAATGCGAAGATACTCATCTTCATATTCCACCTGTGCAACGACTTGGCCATCAGTAGTTTTGTATTCGCCAATGTATTTTTTGTGAAGTTCTGCTAAGGGCGTCATCTCATCATACCCAAACTCAGCAAGAATTTCATTTAGTGAATTAATGAGGTCGTTTTGTCTGGAATACCGGATGTTATCCCACCTAAGTTTAGCGATAAGTGAAGACAAGAACAACTCATTGTTGTACAAATTGTCTAAGGCTTTATCGTATTCTTCGGGCGTATACGTCTTGACCAGATTAAGCGTAGTTGGAAGTTGTAGGGGTCTTAAGACCGGATAAAAATCACCTGCGGACGAATACAAAATCTCAATCAGCGCATCCATTCTTGCCTGTCCTTGAAAACCGGCTTTATACAGGGAAGAAAAATCGGCTAAAGCCGTTAACAGTTTTTGATTGTCAATAATTGAGGTTTTTCCTGAACCAATTATGGCATCATAGCTTTCTGTTATGGCTATTGAAGGTCTGTCCAAAAAAGCACCGTGGGTGATATATTTGCGAATAGAGTCTATAGGAATAGACTTGTCTTTGGTTGTGATGGCATTGATCAATTTACTTGAATTCATCATCACCATACGTTGACCTCTGTTTATGTTCAACATCGATTCTCTGGTTTCAATAAAATCTTCTTTTATTCCTGCCAGTAGTTTCTCTTCTTCCTTTTTTTGTTTGGATAATTCGTTGCTATTATTGATCTGAAGCGCTATCAATATGCCAATGACCACAAGGATGATTTCGCCAATGGCGTATTTGAAATATTTTCCGGTCTTTCCCTGAGAAAGCAAGTTTTGTCTAATTTTTCTAAAGAATTTTATCATTGGTTAATGGTTGGTCATAATGAAGCACAACGGTAAGTGTCGAGTAGACAAGGGGAATTTCGCCCCAAG